>JBBASO010000020.1:0-12115 GCA_040399265.1 Prochlorococcaceae cyanobacterium | reverse complement strand
GGATTAGGGATTAGGGATTAGGGATTAGGGATTAGGGATTAGGGATTAGGGATTACCCCGAGCGTCAGCCAATGGGGCCATCCAAGCATAAGCTTCTGCACAAGTCTGCCGATGCATCGCGCAACAACAATGCTGTTCACGCATCAAAGATTAGAGCTTTAGGATTGTCTTGCTTAATTGACTGGTTCAGCAGCGCTGAAGATTGGCTTTGAAACTTAGCTTCGGCGACTCAACTCAGCCAGCCAACGGCAGAGGAGGATGCTGCGCCAGCACCTGCTGCAGATAACGGCCGGTATGGGATGAGGAATGCTGCGCCACCTCCTCCGGGGTTCCGCAAACCACGATCTCCCCTCCCTTGTCTCCCCCTTCAGGGCCGAGGTCGATGATCCAATCGGAGCAGCGGATCACATCGAGGTTGTGCTCGATCACCAGGATCGAGTTGCCCTTGTCCACCAGCCGCTGCATCACGTCCATCAGTTTGTGCACGTCGTAAAAGCTCAAGCCGGTGGTGGGCTCATCAATCAGGTAGAGCGTCTTGCCGGTGGCCCGGCGCGAGAGTTCCGTGGCCAGCTTCACTCGCTGGGCCTCACCGCCGGAGAGGGTGGGAGCTGGCTGGCCGAGCTTGACGTAACCCAGGCCCACATCCACCAGCGTGCGTAAGCGATCGGCGGCCTGGGGGATAGCGCTGAACACCTCGGCAGCCTGCTCCACGGTCATCTCCAGCACCTCGGCGATGGTGTAGCCCTTGTATTTCACCTGCAGCGTTTCGCGGTTGTAGCGGGCGCCCTTGCACACATCACACTGCACATACACATCGGGCAGGAAGTTCATCTCGATCACATTCACCCCCTGGCCGCCGCAGGCCTCGCAGCGGCCGCCCTTCACGTTGAAACTGAACTGGCCCACCTGATAACCCCGGGCCTTGGCCTCCACCGTGGCGGCAAACACCTGGCGGATCGGATCGAAGGCCCCGGTGTAGGTAGCTGGGTTGGAACGCGGCGTGCGACCGATCGGGCTCTGGTCAATCACGATCACCTTGTCGATCGCCTTGATGCCGCGCAGCTCACCCAGCCCAGCCGGGAAGGGCACCTTCAGCCCCAGCTGATGCTCCAGGGCCGGGTGCAGCAGCTCATTCACCAGGGTGCTCTTGCCGCTGCCACTCACGCCGGTGACGCACACCAGCCTCCCCAGCGGAATCTCCACGTTGAAGCCTGAGAGGTTGTTGCGCTGGCAATGCACCAGGCTGAGCCTGCGCGAACCACTGCTGCGCCGCTCGGCCGGGGTGGGGATGGTGCGGCGGCCGCTCAGATAGGCACCGGTGAGGGAGTCTTCAGCGCTGAGCAGGGTTTCGAGATCGCCCTCGGCGACGATGTGGCCGCCATGCACGCCGGCCCCGGGGCCGATGTCCACGATGTGGTCGGCGGCGCGGATCGTGTCTTCGTCGTGCTCCACCACGATCAGGGTGTTGCCCAGATCGCGCAGCTTGATCAGCGTGTTCAGCAGCCGGTCGTTGTCGCGCTGGTGCAGGCCGATGCTCGGCTCATCCAACACATAGAGCACGCCGGTGAGACCGGCACCGATCTGGGTGGCCAGGCGGATGCGCTGGGCTTCGCCACCGCTAAGCGTCATCGCCGGGCGGTCGAGGCTGAGGTAATCGAGCCCCACATCCAGCAGGAAACGCAAGCGCATGCGGATCTCCCGCAGCACCAACTCGCCGATCTGAATCTGGCGCGGGCTCAGCAGCGGTTCAGCGCCCTCGCTCTGGCCCACCCCCATCAGCTGCTCGATGCGTCGCAGGCTCTCAGCCACGCTGCTGCTGGTGAGTTCGTGGATGCGGAAAGGCCCCACCCGCACCGCCAGAGCCTCGGGCCTGAGGCGCAGACCCTGGCAGCTGGCACAGGGCACCAGCTCCAGGTATTTCTCCAGCTTCTGGCGCATCGATTCACCGCTGGCGTCGCGGAGCTGACGCTCGAGAATCGGCAGGATCCCCTCAAACGGGCGCACGTAAGTCTGGGCCTTGCGGTAGCGGCTGTCGGCCTGAATGGTGATCGGTTCACGCGAGCCGTTCAGCAGCACATCCTGTTGCTCGGCGGTGAGTTGATGCCACGGAGTCTTGATCTCGAAGCCGAAGGCTTCACCCACTGAATACAGCAAAGAGAAGTAGTAGGAGTTGTCCTTTTCCGCCCAGGGCGCCACCGCCGCGTACACCGGCAGGCTGGGATCGGGGATCACCCGCTCCTCAGTGAACTTGCGCAGATGGCCGATGCCGTGGCAGTCGGCGCAGGCGCCATAGGGGCTGTTGAACGAGAACAGCCGCGGTGAGAGCTCCTCCATCACGGCGCCATGCACCGGGCATGCGAAGTTTTCGGAATAGAGGCGTTCCTTGTCCACACCCTCCGGCAGCTCCTCGTCGGCCTTGGGTACCACCTCCATCAGGGCCAGTCCGTCACCGCGCTTCAGGGCCGTGCGCAGCGAATCGGTGAGCCGCTCCTGGATGCCCTCGCGGGCCACCAGCCGATCCACCACCACCTCGATGTTGTGGCTGTGATTCTTGTCGAGCTCGATGTTGTCGGCCAGCTCGCGCACTTCCCCGTTGATGCGCACCCGGGCAAAGCCCTCCGCCACCAGACCGGACAGCAGCTTCACGTGGGTGCCCTTCTTGCCGCGCACCACCGGAGCGAGCAGCTGGTAGCGGGTGCCCTCAGGGAGTTTGAGGATCTGATCGACCATCTCGTCAATCGACTGGGGCCGGATCGAGCGATCGCACTCCGGACAGTGGGGCTCACCGGCGCGGCCGAACAACAGGCGCAGGTAGTCCTGGATCTCGGTGACCGTACCGACGGTGGAGCGCGGGTTGTGGCTGGTGGATTTCTGATCGATCGAGATCGCCGGCGAAAGCCCTTCGATCGCGTCGACGTCGGGCTTGTCGACCTGGCCGAGGAACTGGCGCGCATAGGCCGAAAGGCTCTCCACATAGCGGCGCTGCCCCTCGGCGAAGATGGTGTCGAAGGCCAGCGAGCTCTTACCGCTGCCGCTCACCCCCGTGAACACCACCATGCGGTTGCGCGGGATGGTGACATCGACGTTCTTGAGATTGTGCTGGCGGGCACCGCGCACTCGGATCACCTCCTCCAGGGAGCCGCCGCTCAGCTGCCGGCTGCCATCCAGCTGGCCCCGACGCTGGGCCGCCTTCTCATGCAAGGTGAGGGCCGGAGGGGGGGATTGGCGTGCACGGTCGGGTGCTGGCTGCTCTGCCTGGGCCGGCTGCTCTGCCTTGACCTTGCTGCTCTGGGCGCGGGGCATCCGGCCGGCACGGAAACAGCGGATTCTATGGGGGATCTGAGGTGAATCAGGGCAAGCGCTCGAGCAGGCTGGCGGCATAGCTGCGGGCCTCCTGGTGATCCCCTCCAGCCAGCTGGGCCAACTCGCTCTGACGGGCCTGAGTGTCCCGCAGCTGGGACACTCGCGTGTGGGTGAGGCCTTCCACCACCTCCTTGCTCACCAGGAAATGGTGGTCGGCGGCCGCAGCCACCAAGGGCTGGTGGGTGACGCAGAACACCTGCCGCTGCTCGGCCAGACGGCGCAGCAGGGCGGCCATGGCCCCGCTCACCCGACCGCTCACACCGGCGTCGATCTCATCGAACAGCAGCGTGACGTGGGGATCCGCGGCGGCCAGGCAGGTCTTCAGAGCCAGCAGAACCCGGGACATCTCACCGCCGGAGGCCACCTCCGCCAGGGGCGCAAGCGGCTGGCCTGGGTTGGCCGAAAACAGGAAACACACGGCGTCCGCCCCCTCCTCCGTCGGATCTGCCGGCTCAAACGCCACATGGAAACGCACCACCGCCAATCCCATCGGCCGCAGAGCCTCCATCAATTGCTGTTCAAGTTGCAGCGCCGCCGCCCGCCTGGCGGCGCTGAGAGTGGCATTAACCTGATCGCGTCGCAGACGGGCGCAGTTCTCCGCCTCCTCGAGGACCTGCAAGGCCCCTTCAGCGCCCCCTGCCACCAACTGGTCGCGCAGCTGATCACGCCAGTCGATCAACTCGGCCAGATCCCTGCCATGGCGGCGTTCCAGGGCCTTGAGCGCGGCGATGCGCTCCTGCAGGGCCGCCAGGCTTTCGGGATCGCTCTCCAGCAAGGCGCCGTAGCGATCGAGCTCGCGGGCCAGATCCTGCAGCTGGGCCAGCCCATCACTGCAGCGACCGGCCAGCTCCGCCACGCCGGGATCGAGCTGCTGAAGCTGGGCCAGCTCCGCTTCACAGGCCGCCAGGTGATCGAGCACGGACGGGGCCTGCTCAGCACCCTCCACCAACCGGCCCAGCAGGATCATCACCCCCTCCTGCAGGCGCACGCCATGGGCCAGCCGGTTCTCTTCGGCCTGCAGGCGCTGCCGCTCCTGGGGATCCTCCAGGCCGGCCGCCTCCAGATCAGCCAGCAACTGCTCCTGGCGTTCCCGCTCCTGCTGCAGCTGCTGCCAGTTGGCCCGGGCGGCTCCCAACGCTGACGCCGCCTGCTTCCAGGCACGGCAGGCCGCAGCCACAGCGGGCAACTGCTGTTGCACCGCTTCGCCGGCATAACGATCGAGCCACCGCCGCTGCTGACCGGGCCGCGCCAGCTGCTGACTCTGACCCTGCACGGTGAGATCGAGCAACAGCGGCCGCAGCTCATTGATCTGACCGCGGTTCACCGCCACGCCATTGAGCCGATGGCGGCTGCTGAGCCTTCCCTCGCTCAGGCGCCACTCCCGGCTGAGCAGAATCCCATCTTCATCAGCCTCCAGCTGCTGCTGCTCCAACCAGCCGGCCAGCGGCGGATTGAGGCTGAAGCAGGCCTCGATCACGCCGCGCTCAGCCCCCTGGCGCAACAGCCGCGGCGCCGCGCCACCCAACAGGGCATCGAGCGCATCGAGCAGGATCGACTTGCCCGCACCGGTTTCGCCAGTGAGCACAGTGAAGCCCTGGCTGAAGCTCAGCTCCAACTGCTCGATCAGCGCGATGTTCTGCAGGCGCAGCCCCGTGAGCACACCAGCCTCCCCGATGGAACAGATGTACGCCGGAACCGTAGCGAGGGTGCGATTCGTTTAAAAGTGTGGCGGTGGCGGTTCACGCACCCTCACCCCCATCCAGTCCGCCCTGTTCGCCCCCCATGGTCCGTACCCCTGCCAACAGCGCCGAACTGGGGGACTTCATCGAGGCCGCCGGGCTGCTGGAGTACGACCCGGCTGCGATCACCCGCATTTATGCCGGCCACCCCCAGCGACTGCTGAAGCGCCTCTGGCAGACCCTGGTGCCGATTGGCCTCTACCTGTTGGGGGTGGGGTTCGACTGGCTGAGCCAGCGGCTCAAGAATCCAGACTGCGCCCGCGCCCGCGCCCGCGAAGCGGCCGACCTGGTGGCGTCCCTCGGCCCGGCCTTCATCAAGGCTGGCCAGGCCCTCTCCACCCGGCCAGACATCGTGCCGCCCGTGCTGCTGGAGGAGCTCGCCCAGCTGCAGGACCAGCTTCCGGGCTTCGATTCGGCCCTGGCGATGGCCTGCATCGAGGAGGACCTGGGCCAGCCGGTGGAGACGATCTACGCCCAGCTCGACCGCGAACCGATTTCAGCAGCCTCGCTGGGACAAGTGCACAAGGGTCTGCTGCACAACGGCCAGAAGGTGGCCGTGAAAGTGCAGCGGCCGGGCCTGCGCGAGCAGATCACGCTCGATCTCTACATCGTGCGCAACATCGCCGCCTGGCTCAACCGCAATGTGGGTCTGATCCGCTCGGATCTCGTCGCCCTGATCGATGAGCTGGGAAAGCGGGTGTTTGAGGAGATGGACTACTTCAACGAGGCCACCAACGCCGAGACCTTCGCCCAGCTGCATGCCCACAACCCGCGCATCGCCGTACCTCGCATCCACCGGGAGGCCACCAGCCGACGGGTGCTGACGATGGAGTGGATCGAGGGCGTGAAACTCACCAACCTGGAGGCGGTGCGCGAGCTGGGCATCGATCCCGACGAACTGGTGCAGGTGGGGGTGAACTGCAGCCTGCAGCAACTGCTGGAGCACGGTTTCTTTCACGCCGATCCCCACCCAGGCAACCTGCTAGCCCTGCCCGATGGGCGCCTGGCCTACCTCGATTTCGGCATGATGAGTGAGGTGAGCCGTGAGAGCCGCACCGGCCTGATCCAGGCAGTGGTGCACCTGGTGAACCGCAACTTCGCCAAGCTCTCCAATGACTTCGTGAGCCTGGGATTTCTGGCCGAGGATGTGAACCTGGAACCGATCGTGCCGGCCTTCGAAAGCGTCTTCGGCCAGGCTCTGGAGATGGGGGTGAGCCGCATGGACTTCAAGGCGGTCACCGACGACCTCAGCGGCGTGATGTATCGGTTCCCCTTCCGAGTGCCGCCCTACTACGCCCTGATCATCCGCTCACTGGTGACCCTGGAAGGCATCGCTCTGAGCGTGGATCCAGACTTCAAGATTCTTGGCGCCGCCTATCCCTACTTCGCCCGGCGGCTGATGGAAGATCCCGACCCCAGCCTGCGCACGAGCCTCAAGGAGATGCTGTTCGATGGGGAGGTGTTCCGCTGGCAGCGCCTCGACAACCTGATCGCCAGTGCCGCCCAGGGCAGCCAACTGGATCTCGAGGGGCTGCTGGATCAGGTGCTCGATTTCCTCTTTTCACCGAACGGTGGCCTGCTGCGCCAGCAGCTGGTGGACGCGATGGTGCAGCGGATCGATGGCCTCGCCTGGCAGACCACCCTGCGGCTGGGTAAGCGCCTGCCGGAACGGCTGCAGCCCCCTGGGCTGCGGCAGCGTCACCCCGGTCCGGGCATCGATCCCAGGCTCGAACTGGAACCGATCCGCCAGCTGCTGGTGATCCTCAACAGCCTGCCGGGCTTTGAACCCCAGCTGCTGCTAAAACGGCTGCCTCGCCTGGTCGGCGAACCCGAGCTGCGGCGGATGGGTCTCGATCTGGCCCGGGGCCTGGCGGAACGCGGCGTGGTGCGCCTGCTACGTGATGTACTCACGGATCCGGCCCTGCAGAGCAGTGGAGCATTGGCCGGCGCCTGATTTCTGTTTAGGGTTGGCCCATGACCAGACGCACCCGCCGCCCTCTTCGGCATCGTCCTTGCCTTCCCGCAGCATCCAGACCTGTGGTGGCAACCCTGCTGGCCCCCATCTCCGGGCTGGTGGTGGCACTCAGCCTCGCCCTGCCGATCCCGCTGCCGGTGCGGGCGGCCGACAATCTGGTGTTTGTAAGCGGCGCCTTTCGCCGCTCGATCGCCGTCAGCGACCTCGACTTTCTGGCCCGTACCGGCCAGGCCCGCGGACTGCTCGTCGATGTGCTGCGGTTCAGCGGCCAGCAGCCGGCGGAGATGGCCAAGTTGCTCAACCAATCGATCAGCCTGCCGGTGACACTGGTGAGCCGCCTGCTCAACACCCGCATCGGTGAGGCGCTGCTCCAGCGGCTCGCTCAGGTGGTGTTTCCCCTCAAGGCCCGCAACGTCGGCCTGCCAGCTCTGCGCTCGGCCGTGGTGATGGGACTGATCAACGGCAACGGATCCCTCTCGGCCGTGACCTTCCTGAAAGCCTATCCCGCATCGGACCTGGAGGTGAACATCCCAGCTCTGATGGCCCTGATCAAGAAAACCAGCTCCGTGACGGAACTGGTGCGCTTCTTTGCCGAATCCCCCCTGGATGGATTGCGCAGCGACACCACCGACAAACCGACCCGAGCCGAGCCGTAGATTCGACCCAGTCACCGCCTCCTCCTTGCCACTGCTCCAATCCCTGCGGCGCCTGGGCTTGGGGCCTGGCGGTCCCCGACCCACCATGCAGGACTGGCCCGGTCTGATCGAGGCCTATCGCCGCTGGTTGCCGGTCACGGACCGCACCCCGGTGATCACTCTGAGGGAGGGATCCACCCCGCTGATTCCGGCACCGACCATCGCCGAGCGCATCGGCCGTGGCGTGAAGGTGTTCCTGAAATACGACGGCCTCAACCCCACCGGATCCTTCAAGGACCGGGGCATGACGATGGCGATCTCCAAGGCCCGCGAAGCGGGCTCGGAGGCTGTGATCTGCGCCAGCACCGGCAACACATCCGCCGCCGCCGCCGCCTACGCCCGTCGCGGCGGCATGCGGGCCTTCGTGCTGATCCCCGATGGCTATGTCGCCCAGGGCAAACTGGCCCAGGCGCTGCTCTACGGCGCCGAGGTGCTGGCCATCCAGGGCAATTTCGACCGGGCCCTGGCGATCGTGCAGGAAGTGGCGGAGCGCTATCCGGTCACCCTGGTGAACTCGGTGAACCCGTTCCGGCTGCAGGGCCAGAAGACTGCGGCCTTCGAGGTGGTGGACGCCCTGGGCGAGGCACCCGACTGGCTGTGCATCCCGGTGGGCAATGCCGGCAACATCAGTGCCTACTGGATGGGCTTCAACGAATACCGCGATGCCGGCCACTGCCGCAAACTGCCACGGATGATGGGATTCCAGGCAGCTGGATCGGCGCCACTGGTTCTCGGCCACACGGTGGAGCAGCCAGACACGATCGCAACCGCGATCCGGATCGGCAACCCGGTGAACCGGGAGCGGGCCCTGCGGGCGCGCGAAGAGAGCGGCGGGTCCTTCACGGCCGTGAGCGACGCCGAGATCCTTACTGCCTACAAGCTGCTTGGCAGCCAGGAGGGGGTGTTCTGCGAACCGGCCAGCGCTGCTTCCGTTGCGGGCCTGCTGCAGCGGCGCGAGGAGGTGCCGACGGGAGCAACGGTGGTCTGCGTGCTCACCGGTAACGGTCTGAAAGACCCCACCACCGCCATCGAGCACAACGAAGCCCGGTTTCATACCGGTCTGGAAGCCGACACCAACCGGGTTGCGCAGGTGATGGGTTTTTGAAGGCCATCGATGCCCCTGACCTTTGATCAGAGCCCCCGCACCGGGGGCTTTTTGATCGGCCGCCCACTGGAACCAGTGCACAAAGCGTCTGCGGAAGCTGCCGGGAAAACCTGGCCTCAATCAGGGAATGGCAGGCATGAATCAGCCATGCCAGAGCGCCCTGCTTTTCCCCAGGCGCGGGAATCAGGGGAAAGGGTCCCGGTCTTCCCAACAGCGGCGCTGGGATTCCTCAGGCCTGTGCAGACAAAACCGCTGGTGTCACCGGCGATCTGGCTTGGTTTTCACAAATTCCCCGAGCTCTACGGCTACGGTTTTATTTGTCTTCCATGGATTCAATCCATTTGAACAGTCGTTCCCAGAGAGGCCGGAGAACCGGCGTTGCGGAATGGCCTTGGCTGTGGAACCGTGGGAAGCTCGTCGGTCTCGGATCCATCCAGGCTCCGCTGCACGCACCATGAAGCTGGTCTGCTCCCAATCGGAACTCAGTGTCAGCCTGCAGCTGGTGAGCCGTGCTGTGGCCGCGCGCCCCACCCATCCAGTGCTGGCGAACGTGCTGCTCACCGCCGATGCCGGTACGGGTCGCCTCAGCCTCACAGGATTTGATCTCAGCCTCGGAATTCAGACCAGCATCCCCGCCCAGGTGGAGGCCAGTGGTGCGATCACCCTGCCGGCCCGATTGCTCGGGGAGATCGTGGCCCGCCTCGCCGCCGACAGCCCGATCACTCTCGATTGTCCAGAGGGGGCCGAGCAGCTGGAACTCACCAGCCTCTCTGGCAGTTATGAGATGCGCGGCATGCCTGCCGATGACTTTCCTGAGCTCCCCTTGGTTCAGACCGGCCAACCGATCCGCCTGGAGGCCGATTCGCTGGTGAAGGGCCTGCGCGCCACTCTGTTTGCCAGCAGCAGCGACGAAGCCAAGCAGCTGCTCACCGGTGTGCACCTTCAACTCGATGCCAATGGTCTGGAGTGCGCCGCCACCGATGGCCATCGCCTAGCCGTGCTGCGCCTCCATGAGGGGAACGGGCCTGCCCCTGATCCTGCCGCCGAACCGGTTGACCCTTTTGCCGTCACGGTGCCGGCCCGTTCACTACGGGAGCTCGAGCGGCTGCTGTCCGGTCGCCAGTCCCAGGAACCGCTCAGCCTGTTCTGCGACCGGGGCCAGGTTGTGTTTCTCTGGGCTGACCAGGTGCTCACCAGCCGCAGCCTCGATGGCGCCTATCCCAACTACGGCCAGCTGATTCCAGACAGCTTCAGCCGCTGCATCACCGTTGAGCGCCGCGGCCTTGTGGCCGCGCTCGAGCGGGTGGCCGTGCTCGCCGATCAGCACAACAATGTGGTCAAGCTGAGCACCGAAGGCGGTGGGGGCCAGGTGCTGCTCCAGGCAGATGCCCAGGACGTGGGCCGGGGCTCGGAGTCGCTCGCTGCAGAGATCCAGGGGGATCCGATCCAGATCGCGTTCAATGTGCGCTATCTGCTGGATGGGCTCAAAGCGATGGCTGCAGACCAGGTGGCGCTGCACTGCAATGCCCCCACCACACCTGCTGTACTGCGTCCGCTCGATGAGGCCGCCTTCACCTACCTGGTGATGCCGGTGCAGGTCCGCGCCTGACCGCCTTGGCTCTTCCCGAGCAGCTGCTCCTCAGCGATCTGCTGAAGCGCCGTGTGCGCTGTGATCAGGGCCTGGAGCATGGTGTCGGTCTGCAGGTGTGGATGCACCCGCCCGTGCACCGCGTGCTCGGCTGGTCCAGCCGGCCATCGATGTTCGGAGACCGGCGCCAGGTCTGGCGCCTTGACCAGCTCAGGGCTCTGCTCGAGCTCGAAGCTTTGGTGAAGGGAGAGCCCGCTGAAACCGATCCGCTCACCCTCGAGCGGCTGCCCACCCTGATTGAAGCGACGGTGCTTGATCGCGAGCAGCAACCGATCGGCACCGTGGTGGATGCGGCCTTTGAATCCGCCACCGGCCGGATTCGCCACTATCTGGTGAGCCGCAGTGATCCGCGCCTGCCTGGCAGCAGCCGCTGGCGCCTTGCCCCGGATCGCATCGTCGACCAGCAACCAGGCCGCGTGCTCACCGCGCTCGCCACCCTCGATGACCTGCCGCTGGCCCGCGCCAGCGTTCGGCAGGAGCTGCTACGTCGGTCGCGGCGCTGGCGTGATCAGGTGCAGCAGGCTGGGGAGCGTTTTGAATCCCGGCTGGAGGGCTGGTTGGAGGAGCCCCCCTGGGACGCCCCCGATCGCGCGTCGTCAGACCCGGATCGCGACTGGCCGGGGTCGGATCGATCGGTGCCGGCCCCACGCGCTGAGGAAGACAGCGAACCCTGGGATGAGCAGGACTGGCTCCAGGCGCAGGGGCGTCAGCCTGCCAGAGGCCGGGGCGGCCGCGATGAGGATCCCTGGGTCTGAGTCGTTCAGCCACACTGGAGTGATCCGAACGTTCGGCCGTGGTTGCAGCGTCCCAGACCACTCGTCAAGACCGCGCCCCCGACTACGACGTGGCCGCGGCCCTGCGCAAAGAGAATCTCAGCCAGGCTGACTACGACGAGATCTGCCGCCGTCTCGGCCGTGCTCCCAACCGCGCTGAGCTGGGCATGTTCGGGGTGATGTGGTCGGAGCACTGCTGCTACCGCAATTCGCGGCCGCTGCTGCAGGGCTTCCCCACCACCGGCCCGCGCATCCTGGTGGGCCCCGGCGAGAATGCCGGCGTGGTGGATCTGGGCGAAGGCCAGCGCCTGGCCTTCAAGATCGAGAGCCACAATCACCCCTCGGCGGTGGAGCCGTTCCAGGGCGCAGCCACGGGCGTGGGCGGCATCCTGCGCGACATCTTCACCATGGGCGCGCGGCCCATCGCTCTGCTCAACGCCCTGCGCTTTGGCCCCTTGGAGGACGAACGCAACGTCGGCCTGATGGAGGGGGTGGTGGCCGGCATCGCCCACTACGGCAACTGTGTGGGCGTGCCCACCGTGGGCGGTGAGGTGGCTTTCGACCCCAGTTATTCGGGCAATCCCCTGGTGAACGCCATGGCCCTGGGGCTGATGGAAACCGAGGAGATCGTCTGCTCCGGCGCTGAAGGAGTGGGCTATCCGGTGGTCTACGTGGGCAGCACCACCGGCCGCGACGGCATGGGCGGCGCCAGTTTTGCGTCGGCCGAGCTCAGCGCCGCCTCCCTCGACGACCGGCCCGCCGTGCAGGTGGGGGATCCCTTCCTCGAAAAAGGTCTGATCGAGGCCTGCCTGGAGGC
>JBBASO010000019.1:0-35378 GCA_040399265.1 Prochlorococcaceae cyanobacterium | reverse complement strand
ATCGAGGACGTCGAACCATCCCCGCTGCGGCAGGCGCCCTGCAGCGATCGTCATGAGAACGAGCTTCACGAAGCGTTACATCTGAATCTTATGGGGCGGAATGCCGAACCGCGACGGGCCGATCCCGCATTGAGTACAACCACCTAGCGAACCGATTCGCCAGAGTGGCGTTTGTCCGCCAGCGCTGCCCCTCCGATGTTCGTCGTCGAGCTCTCCCTCAAGCTCAGCCCCATGCCGGTTGCGGTGCAGCGCAAAGAACTGACCGATGCCCAGTCGCTCTACGACACCGTGCGGCAGGCCTTGGAGGGCGCAGGACCGCGCGTGCTGGAGCTCACCTGTGAAAAGGATCCGGACAAACGGGTGAGCCTTCTCAGCAGCGAAGTGGTGGCCGTGCAAATGTTTGAAAAAACCGCGGGCGGATCCAGCAGCAAGCGGCCGGGCTTCAGCTTCGAGAGCTGAAACTGATCCGTTCACTCCAGACCGCAGGCCAGGCCGTGTCCCTCGGACTCTCTCCCCCACCAGCCCTGCCAGTGCTGGAGCTGCGGGGCATCCGTTTCGCCTGGCCCGGTGCCGGGCTGGCCCTGCAGGGCTGCGATCTGCTCATCCCAGGACCGGGGTTGTGGATGCTGGTGGGCCGCAACGGCAGTGGCAAGAGCTCGCTGCTGAGGCTGATCGCCGGCCTGATCGAGCCCGCAGAGGGCACGATCAGGCACCGGGCGCGTTGCGCCATGGTTTTCCAGAATCCCGATCATCAATTGTTGCTGCCCAGCTGCGGCAGCGAGCTGCTGCTGGCCATCGATCCCGACTTAGGGCAGCAGGAGCGGGAAACGCGCCTGCAGTGCGCCCTGGCGCAGGTGGGACTGGCCGGCCTGGCGGAACGACCGATCCACAGCCTCAGCGGCGGCCAGAAGCAGCGCCTGGCCATTGCCGCATCCCTGGCGAGCGACAGCGAGCTGCTGTTGCTCGATGAACCCACCGCCCTGCTGGATCCAGAAAGCCAACGCGAGGTGCTGGCGCTGATCCGGGAGCTCACCCATCGGCCGAACCGGCCGCTCACCGCCCTGTGGATCACCCACCGGCTGGAGGAACTGCAGCAGTGCGATGGTGCGGCGCTGATGCGCGATGGGCGGGTCTGCCCCTGGCGGCCCGGGGCAGACCTGGCCGCCAGCCTGAGCGACGCATGAGCCGATCTGCTGCACCGGACGCTTGCGATGGGGGGGAGCGGACCGGTATGGTTCAACACCGTCAGCGCCTTCAGGCCTGATCACGCCGTCAAGGTCCGCCACGCAGTTGTTAAGGCTGCACTTCATCCGGAATGTCAGCCCCATGGTTGTCATTCGATTTCGTCCATGAATCTGTGACTTACGGATTCATCGATGCGACTCGGATTAAAGCGGCATGCCCTGACGACGCAGGTGGCCCCACCCCACCCCATTCCTCGGTAGCTCAGCGGTAGAGCGGTCGGCTGTTAACCGATTGGTCGCAGGTTCGAATCCCGCCCGGGGAGTTTCAGGCAAATCAGTTTCCAGATCCACTATTTCCAGATTCACAGACCGAAATTGGGAGACCAACCCATTGATTTGAATGCCGCAACCTTCACTCCAGGCAGATCAACCAATGATCACCAACGGAGTCGCCAACCCATCCAAACAAGATCGGTGGGTGCATTGAGATTGCATCGAGGCTGCTCCAGGTTGCGTCGACTTTGCGTCGAAGTTGCGCAGAAGTTGCGTTGAAGTTGCGTTCAGAAAGCCGCTCTACCGACCAACCAGCTGGCCGTTCAGTAGCTTGCGCCCGACTGCGCATCGCCTGACTGCGCATCGCCTGACTGCGCATCTGCCAGGGACCCTTGGCCCTGCTCTTCACTCTCGCCGGGCAGGCCCCTGGGTCTGCAGGCATGCCTTGACCAAGGCTGCGGCCGCGCGGATGTCTGCCCCAGCACAGCCGACCGGTAACGTCCGCCACTGAGCGCCAACCGAGGCGAGAGGGTTCCGGTTCCGCGAGGGAAATACAACAGACAACCAGGAAGATTTCCTGAAGATTTGCAGCGATCCCGCCTGGGTCAAGCCGGCCAGATCGAAGTCACCAGCTCAGATCAGCGGCGATCGCAAGCCCCAGCGCCCCTGGCTGGTGCCAGCTTCGAGGGCCGCCGCCGACCGAATGGTGGCCCAGGTCACAGCCGCAGCCATGACAATGCAGACGTTCAGACCTCATCCGGAACCGTATTTTCACCCAATCGTCCAGGCAGGCTCCCCTCCCAGACGCTTGATTTCCACCGGTTGATCGTCGCTGCCGCATCTCAATCCCAGAGATGCCCGGCCCCTCGCTGGCGCCGTTTCCCCCATATCCGTCCGCTGCCGTCGCCATGAAACCCTGCATCCTCCTGATCGAAGACGACAGCGACATGCGTGAGCTCGTAGCGGGCCACCTGGTGCATTGCGGTTTCGATGTTCAACAGGCGGAAGACGGCATCCGTGGCCAGGCCCTGGCCCTGCAGTACAGCCCCGATCTGGTCCTGCTCGATCTGATGCTGCCGAAGGTGGATGGACTCACTCTCTGCCAGCGGCTGCGCCGCGATGAACGCACCGCCCGCATCCCGATTCTGATGCTCACCGCCCTGGGCGGCACCAAAGACAAAGTGAGCGGCTTCAACTCCGGAGCCGACGACTACCTCACCAAACCTTTCGACCTGGAGGAGCTCACCGTGCGGGTGAAGGCGCTGCTGCGCCGCAGCGACCATGCTCCTCTCTCAACCAAACACAACGAGATCCTCAGCTACGGGCCTCTCACCCTGGTCCCGGAGCGGTTCGAAGCCATCTGGTTCGATGCCCCCGTGCGGCTGACCCACCTGGAATTCGAACTGCTGCACTGTCTGCTGCAGCGCCACGGCCAGACGGTCTCCCCATCCCTGATCCTCAAGGAGGTGTGGGGCTACGAACCGGACGACGACATCGAGACCATCCGAGTGCATGTCCGTCATCTGCGCACCAAACTCGAGCCCGATGCGCGCAAGCCCCGCTTCATCAAGACGGTGTACGGGGCCGGCTATTGCCTGGAGTTGCCAAACGGCGATCAGCTCGCTGACCTGATCCCGTTGGTGCAGCAGGCGCGCGAGCCCCAGGCCAGCTAATCCGCGGCCCGCAGGGCAGCCAGATCGAGCAAGGCGACTTCCCAGGCAAGCCGCGGCTGCACGAAGGCCAACAACTGCTGCCGCAACAGCTCCAACCGCTGCAGCAACGCGGGCCGCATCCGCTTCCGCCACAGCCACACCTGCCACCAGGCCAGCAACCAGAGCTGCTGTTCGGCATCCAGGCTCTCCGTAAGGTCGCGCGCCAGGCTGAGCGCTGCCAGGGGATCACCGGCCGGCAGCGTCTGGAGCCGCTCGGCGAGCCCGGCCGGCAACCCCTGCCAGTGGCGCCTGTGCTCCAGCAGGGCCCCGGGAGAGCCGGCGGCCAGCTCCAGCAGCTCGGGGGAATCCGACGCCGTTGCCCCTTCCGTCTCGACCCTGGACAGCACCAGCGCCAGCTCGGTGGGTTCGAGGCGGGTGAAGGGCACCAGCTGGCAGCGGGAGCGGATGGTGGTGAGCAGCTGCTGAGGGGCGGCCGAGATCAGCACCAACAGACCATGCCCCGGCTCTTCCAGGGTCTTGAGAAGGGCATTGGCGGCGCCTTCGGCCATGGCCTCGGCACTCTCCAGAACCACCAGGCAACCTGGGGCCTCCACCGGCCGGCGCGCGAGAAAGCGCGTGACCTCGCGGACCTGATCAAGGCGCAACTGGGGTGGGCTGCGCCGGCTCAGCCCCCGCGCCTCGGCCTGGGAGCGGGGCACGAGCTCCCCTTTGTCGAGGTAAGTCGGCTCAACCCAGAGCAGGTCGGGATGATTGCCCTCCGCCAGGCGGCGCCGTTGCAGGGAGGAGCCGGCCGGGCCGGCCAGCACCCCTTCCAGGAAGCGCAGCGCCGTCAGCCGGCGCCCCACCCCCTCCGGCCCTGCCAGCAGATAGGCCGGAGCGAGCCGTTGCCGATCGAGCGCGGCACTCAGAAGCGTGCGGGCCAGACGCTGGCCCACCAGGTCGGCGAACAGGAGGTCACTCATCGCCCCCCCTGCCAGGCTCGCAGAGCCGCCTGACAGGCGGCAGTCACCTGTGCCGGCGAGCCACCGGCCGGCACCCGCACCCAAGCGCGCTGCTCGGCCAGGCAGGCGAACCCGCTGGACACGGCCGCTAGAAACGCCTCTCCCCCAGCCTCGATTCGGTCGGGGACCCGCGCCCCGCGGCGCTGCTCACTGATGGCCAGAGGCAGGTCCAGCCAGAGGGTGAGCTCGGGCTGCAGGCCGCCGGTGGCCACCAGCTCGAGCTGGTGGATCAGCTCCAGCGAAAGACCGCGACCATGGCCCTGGTATGCGGCGGTGGAACCGCTGAAGCGATCGCTGAGCACCCAGTGGCCGGCTGCCAGGGCCGGTCTGATCACCCGTTCCACGTGCTGAGCCCGGTCGGCGGCATAGAGCAGCAGCTCGGCGGTGCTCACCGGAGCGGCATCGCCGGGGGGATGGAGCAGCAGCTCCCGCAGGGCCCTGCCCAGGGGCGTGCCGCCCGGCTCCCTGGTGACCACCAGCTCTGCCCCGGGCGGCAGCAGCCCGCAGCTAGGCAGCCATGCAGCCAGGGCCTGGAGCTGGGTGGTCTTGCCGCAGCCATCGATGCCCTCGAGCACCACGAAGCAGCCCGGTGGATTCACGGACCCCACGCCTTGCGCTTCCCGTCAGGCTCCCATCCTGCAGCAGCAGGCCGACGCCCGGGTCGGCGAGGATGGAAGGCCGAAGCTCCCTCTCCCGCCGGTGCCCCGCTCCCAACGCAACGACAACTTCATCGACAAGAGCTTCACGGTGATGGCCGACCTGATCCTCAAGGTGCTGCCCACCAACCGGCGCGCCAAAGAAGCCTTTGCGTATTACCGCGACGGCATGAGCGCTCAGGCCGACGGCGAGTATGCCGAGGCGCTGGAGAACTATCAGGAGGCGCTCAAGCTCGAGGACGACCCCAACGACAAAGCCTTCATCCTCTACAACATGGCACTCGTGTTCGCCTCCAACGGCGAACACGCCAAGGCGCTTGATTACTACGGCCAGGCCCTGGATCTCAACGGTAAAATGCCCCAGGCGCTCAATAACATGGCGGTGATCCATCACCACCTCGGCTCCATCGCCGAGGAGCAGGGGGAGGCCGACGAAGCCGACCGTCAATATGACCAGGCTGCCGACTTCTGGAGCAAGGCGATCCGCCTGGCCCCCAACAACTACATCGAAGCTCAGAACTGGCTCAAGACCAGCGGGCGCGGCAACGTGGACGTGTATTTCTGAATCAGCGCCTGAATCTGTGCGCACAGCCGCCAGGCCTGACAGCAGAGCCGTGAAATCCTTCAAGCCATAGGAGTTTTTCAAGCTGTGCAAGTCAGTAGAGCTCCGGCCTGCGGTCGGCGAGATAGTCGGTGTTCTCTGGGTGCAGGCTGCCGTACTGACCCGGCACGCAATCGGCCACCAGCAGGGTGGGTTCGGGCCTGGCTGCCACCAGCACATCGCCGTGCGGGCCGCAGATGATGCTGTTGCCGAGATAGGCCGCCTTCTCCACCCCCGCCACCGTTTCCACGCCGCAGCGGTTGCTGTAGGCGACGAAGCAGTTGTTCTGGATGGCGTTCGCCGGGATCAGCGAGCGGGAGACATCCGGATAGGCCTGGCTGGTGCGGCGGCCGCTGCTCAGCTCGGCCCAAAGATCAGCCGCGGTGGGGATCAGCACCAGCTGGGCTCCAGCCAGAGCCAGACGCCGGCTCAGCTCTGGAAACTCCGCCTCGTAGCAGTTGAGCAAGCCCACGCCGATGCCGTTCACCACCGGCACCGTGAAGGCCGGGCCCTCCTCCGGCTCCAGATAGCCGGGGCTCCAGCAGCGCCGCTCATCCGGCCCCCACAGGTGGGTCTTGCGATAGTTGCGCAGCAGCGCCCCATCGCGGCCGAACAGGGCGATGGCGTCGTAGTAGCGCTCTTCCCCCGCCACCACAGCCCGCTCTGGATAGGGGCAGGCGATGGCGACCCCGTGACGGCGGGCACAGGCAGCGACGCGCTGCAGGCTGGAGCCGTCGACTGGCTCGGCCAGGGCGCGGGCCAGCTCTGGGGTGACGATGTAACCGCTCAGGTAGAGCTCCGGAAAGGCCAGCAGCTGCACCTGCAACGCAGCGGCGTGCTCGGCCACGTGCTCCAGGCGCTCAAGGTTCTCACTCACTGCGGCGGGCGTGGCGGCGTTGCCGCTGCCCTGCCAGAGCGCCAGACGGAGGCCAGCGCCGGCAACGGGGGGCTCAGGCAGGGTGTAGCTCAGCAGGCGATGGAGCGGCAGCACGGCAGCAGGAGATCGACAAACGGTGGGCAGGTCGCGGCCATGACGGCGGCAAGCCAGCCTCGCGATTTAAATGCGGCTCACCTCCTGCCATCCGTGCTGCCGATGACGCGCCCGCATCCGGATCATGCCCAGCAGCTCGATCTGAGCGGACCGATCAGCCACCGGCTGCGGCTGCGCCAGCTCCAGTCGACGGAGATTCCCCGTCACCGGCTGAGCGATCAGGGGCTGCCTGGTGATCTGGCTTATCAGCTGATCCACGACCATCTGATGCTTGATGGCAACGCCCGCCTCAATCTCGCCACCTTCGTGGGCACCTGGATGGAACCGGAGGCCAGGCGGCTGATGGAGGAATGCGCCGACAAGAACATCATCGACAAGGACGAATATCCCCAGACAGCCGAGCTGGAGGAGCGCTGTCTGCGCATCCTGGCCGACCTCTGGCATGCGCCCGATCCGCTCGCCGCGGTGGGAACCTCCACCACCGGCTCCAGCGAGGGCTGCATGCTCGGCGGCCTGGTGCTCAAGTGGCGCTGGCGGCAGCGACGCCAGGCCGAGGGGCTCGATGCCAGTCGCCCCAACCTGGTGATGGGGGCCAACACCCAGATCTGCTGGGACAAATTCTGCACCTACTTTGATGTGGAACCGCGGCTGGTGCCCCTGGAGGCCGACCGGCTGCACCTGAGCGCCCAGGAAGCGGTACAACGCTGTGATGCCAACACGATCGGGGTGGTCGGCATCGTCGGCAGCACCTTCGACGGCAGCTACGAACCGATCGATGGGATCGCCCAGGCCCTCAACGATCTGCAGCAGCGCACCGGCCTCGACATCCCGATCCACGTGGATGGCGCCTCCGGGGGCTTCGTCGCCCCCTTCAACGCGCCGGAATGGGCGTGGGATTTCCGACTGCCCCGGGTGGTGTCGATCAACACCAGCGGCCATAAATACGGCGGCGTGCTGCCGGGTGTGGGCTGGGTGCTGTGGCGCAGCGGCGAGGTGCTGCCCCAGGAGCTGCGCTTCAACGTGAATTACCTCGGCGGCACCATGCCGACGATCGGGATGAACTTTTCACGGCCCGGGGCCCAGGTGGTCGCTCAATACTTCAACTTCCTGCACCTGGGCCGGGAGGGCTACCACCAGCGGATGGCCAGCCTGGAGGCGATCGCCTGCCACCTGGCCGACAGGCTGGCCGCCATGCCGCCCCTGCGGCTGGTGAGCCACCCGCAGGGGCAGCTACCGGTGTTCGCGATCGAGCTCGATCCCGGCGTGACCAACTGGAGCGTGTTCCACCTGTCGGCGCTGCTGCGCAGCCGGGGCTGGCAGGTGCCGGCCTACACCCTCCCTGCCAATCAGGAGCACCGCAGCGTGCTGAGGATCGTGGTGCGGGCAGGTTTCAGCCGCGACATGGCCGATCAGCTGCTCGCCGATGTGGAACGCAATCTGGCCTGGCTGGCCACGGCGCAGCAACCACTGCCGCCGGCAGCCGATGAACCCGGCTTCCGCCACTGAGCGCACGACCCTGGCCCTGGCACCGGCACCGGATCTGCTCACGGCCCATCTGCCGCCGGGTTCACCCCCAGGGCCGCCACCAGGGCCGCCGCCACCGTGCCGGCCTCCAGCAGCTCCAGCCCAAGCCCTGCCGCGGCCTGGGCCAGACCCGAGCCCCTCGGCAGCACGGCCCGGCTGAAGCCCAGGCGGGCCGCCTCCTGGAGCCGCAGCTCCAGCTGGCCCACAGGCCGCAGCTGGCCGCCCAGCCCCAGCTCCCCCACCAACACCGTGCCGGGCGGCAGGGTGAGGTCTCGATAGCTGGCCACTACAGCGGCCGCCACACCCAGATCAGCCGCCGGCTCCTCCACCTCCAGGCCGCCAGCCACGGCCAGGTAGCAGTCGAAGCGCGAGAGGGGCAGGCCCAGATGCTTCTCCAGCACCGCCAGGATCTGATGCAGGCGATTCACGGCGATGCCGGTGGCGCTGCGGCGCGGACTGGCGTAGCTGGTGGTGCTCACCAACGCCTGCAGCTCCACCACCAGGGGCCGGGTGCCCTCACAGGCCACGATCGTGGCAGTGCCGCTGCTGGGCTCGCCCGCCCCCAGGAACAGTTCGCTGGGGTTGCTCACCTCCGCCAGCCCCCGGTCGCGCATCTCGAACACCCCCAGTTCGTGGGTGGCGCCGAAGCGGTTCTTCACCGCCCGCAGCAGCCGGTGGCTGGCGAAGCGGTCGCCCTCGAAGGTGAGCACGGCGTCCACCAGATGTTCCAGCACCTTCGGACCGGCGAGCATGCCCTCTTTGGTCACGTGGCCCACCAGCAGCAGGGCTGTGTCCTGGCGTTTGGCGATGCGGGCCAGGGCGGCCGCGCACTCGCGCACCTGGGCCACCGAACCCGGGGCGCTGGCCAGTTCGGCGTCGTGCAGGGCCTGGATGCTGTCGATGATCGCCACCGCCGGCCGCAGGGCCTCCAGCTCCTGCAGCACCAGCTCCAGGTCGGTTTCGGCCAGCAGCTGAAAGTCGCCGCCGCCCGCCGCTGCGGCTCGCTCACCACCACCGCCGCCGCTCATCACACCGGGCTCCTCCATGCTGGCCAGCCGGCGCCAGCGCAGCTTCACCTGCTGGGCCGATTCCTCGGCGCTCACGTAGAGCACAGCAGCCCGACCGGCCATCGCCCGGGCGCTCTGGAGCAGCAGGGTGCTCTTGCCGATGCCGGGATCGCCGCCCAGCAGTACCAGGGAGCCAGGCACCAGGCCGCCCCCCAGCACCCGATCCAGTTCGCCGTAGCCACTGGCCAGGCGCTGCAGGGGCTTCTCCCCCACGGCGGCGATCGGTTGGGAGCGGCGCGGTGCAGGAGCGATCGCCGCTTCGCCTGCGGTGGCGGCCACGGGCCGGCGGCGGCGGCTGTCGGCAGGGGGGGCGGCAGCCTGTTCCACCAGGGTGTTCCAGCTGCCGCAGCTGCTGCAGCGACCGAAGAACTGGCGGGTCTGGGCGCCGCAGCTGGTGCAGACGTAATGGGCGAGGGGCCTGGCCAAAGGGAGGACTGCAGAGAGGAAACGAGCGGAGCAAGGGGGCGACGAACCGACCCGACTTATGAAGAAAGGTGGCGTTGCATGAAACGTTCGCCCCTCAGCCCTTTTCAGTAGAGGCCAACTGTTGTAGGAGCCCTGCCACGGCGATGACGGCCTCCACCCCTTCCGCCTCCCCAACCCCAGCCAAGGGCAAGGAAACGATTCTGGTCGTCGATGACGAAGCCAGCATCCGCCGCATCCTGGAGACCCGTCTGTCGATGATCGGCTACCGGGTGATCACGGCCTGCGATGGACAGGAGGCCCTCGATGCCTTCCACAACCACCATCCCGATCTGGTGGTGCTCGACGTGATGATGCCGAAGCTGGACGGCTACGGCGTTTGCCAAGAGCTCCGCAAGGAATCGGACGTGCCGATCGTGATGCTCACAGCCCTGGGGGATGTGGCCGACCGGATCACCGGCCTGGAACTGGGGGCCGACGACTACGTGGTGAAGCCGTTCAGCCCGAAGGAGCTGGAGGCCCGCATCCGCTGCGTGCTCAGGCGGGTCGAGAAGGACGCCGTGGCCGGGATTCCCAACTCCGGCTTGATCTCGATCGGCGAGCTGCGCATCGACACCAACAAGCGGCAGGTCTACCGGGGCGACGAGCGCATCCGGCTCACCGGCATGGAATTCAGCCTGTTGGAGCTGCTGGTGAGCCGCAGCGGCGAGCCCTTCAGCCGGGGCGAGATCCTCAAGGAGGTATGGGGCTATACCCCGGAACGTCATGTGGACACCCGCGTGGTGGATGTCCACATCTCCCGTCTGCGCTCCAAACTGGAGGATGATCCAGCCAACCCCGAGCTGATCCTCACAGCCCGCGGCACCGGCTACTTGTTCCAACGCATCGTTGAACCCGTTGCATCCGAAGGAGCCTGACAAGCGCACCAAGCCGAACCGGGCGATCCGCCGCCTGGTGATCTGGTACCGCCGCAATGCGGCCGTGACCAGCCTTGTGGGAACGGCAACCTCAGCGGCCAGCACTGCCGGCAGCGTGGCGGGAGCGGCCACATCAGCCGCCACCCACGCCGCCAACACGGTGCTGCAGCCGTTGGTGTTCGACCCGCTGCGGCGCCTGCAACGGGGCTTGGGCGGACCGGATGAGGACACTCCGATCAACGATGCCGATCGCCTCTGGGTGGCGGTCGATGGCATGGGTGGCGACCATGCCCCGGGGCCGATCCTCGAAGGCTGCCTGCTGGCGGTCGAACGGCTGCCCTTGCGCGTGCGGTTCGTGGCCGAAGCCGAGCGCCTGCAGGCGGCGATCACCAAGCTGGAGCTGCAGGACGACCTGAACGCCGCAGTGGCCCGCGGGCTGATCCAGCTCGTCCCGAGCGGGCCCTCGGTGGGCATGAATGAGGAAGCCACCGTGGTGCGCCGCAAGCGCGACGCCAGCATCAATCTGGCGATGGATCTGGTGAAGCAGGGCCAGGCCACGGCTGTGTATTCGGCCGGCAACTCCGGTGCCGTGATGGCCTCGGCCATCTTCCGGCTGGGGCGCCTCAATGGCATCGACCGCCCGGCCATCGGCGCCCTGTTCCCGACGCGCGATCCCGAGCAGCAGGTGCTGGTGCTCGATGTGGGCGCCAATATGGACTGTAAACCTGAGTGGCTGCTGCAGTTCGGCCTGCTCGGCAACATCTATAGCCGGGACGTGCTGCAGGTGGGCAGACCGCGGATCGGCCTGGTGAACATCGGCGAGGAGGAGTGCAAGGGCAACGACCTCTGTCTACGCACCTACCCCCTGCTGGCCGCGGAGCCGCGCTTCCATTTCGCCGGGAACTGCGAAGGGCGCGACATCCTTTCCGGCGACTTCGATGTGGTGGTGTGCGACGGCTACACCGGCAATGTGCTGCTCAAGTTCCTGGAGAGCGTCGGCAGCGTGCTGCTGGATGTGATCAAGGTGGAACTGCCTCGGGGCCGGCGCGGCAAGGTGGGCTCCGCCTTCCTGATCAACAACCTGCGCCGGATCAAAAAGCGGCTCGACCATGCCGAGCACGGCGGGGCGCTGCTGCTGGGCGTTGATGGCGTCTGCGTGATCGGCCATGGCAGCAGCAAAGCTCTGTCGGTGCTCAGCGCCCTACGGCTGGCCCATTCCGCCGCCAACCACCACGTGATGGACGACCTGCATGCCCTCAGTGCGACGTCAGGTGATGCGGTCACCTGTGGTTGACTGAGCCAATCTGCGGGTCCTGCCCCGTGCCGCCTGGTGTCTCGCTCAGCATCGCCGCTCCGACCAGGGGGAGCACCATCTCCCCAGGTCTGGGCCTCGCCCTGGTGGGTTGCGGCAGTGCGATGCCCAGCATCAGCCTCACCAACAACGACCTCAGCCGCCGGGTCGAGACGAGCGACGCCTGGATCCGCAGCCGCACCGGCATCGGTGCCCGCCGGGTGGCCGGGGCCGATGAATCGCTCACCGTTCTCGCCAGCCGAGCCGCCCAGGCCGCCCTGGACCATGCGGGCTGGAGCCCGACCGATGTGGACCTGATCCTGCTGGCCACCTCCAGCCCCGACGATCTGTTCGGCACGGCCCCCCGCATCCAGGCTGCGCTCGGGGCCTCGGGGGCGGTGGCCTTCGACCTCACGGCCGCCTGCAGCGGCTTTCTGTTCGCCCTGATCACCGCCGGCCAGTACGTCGCCTCCGGTGCCGTGCGCCGCGCCCTGGTGATCGGCGCCGACCAACTCAGCCGCTGGGTCGACTGGGACGACCGCCGCACCTGCGTGCTGTTCGGTGACGGGGCAGCGGCGGTGGCGGTGCAGGCCTGCCCGCCCGAGGAGTCTGGGTTGCTGGGGTTTCGGATGCGGTCCGACGGCAGTCGCCACGCCTGTCTGACCCTGGCGCAGACCGATGGTCGCGAGCCACTGCTCGATGGGATCTCAGCGCAGAAGGGCGGCTTTGCGCCGATCCAGATGAACGGTCAGGAGGTCTACAAGTTCGCCGTGCGGGAAGTTCCCCAGATCCTGGCGGACCTGCTGGAGCACACCGACACTCGGGCCGGGCAGCTCGACTGGCTGCTGCTGCATCAGGCCAACCAGCGCATTCTCGACGCGGTGGCCGAACGGTTCGCCATGGCGCCGGAACGGGTGCTCAGCAACCTCGCCCACTACGGCAACACCTCGGCCGCCACCATCCCGCTGATGCTCGATGAAGCGGTGCGGGACGGCCGCGTCAGGCCAGGGCACCTGCTGGCCAGCAGCGGTTTCGGGGCAGGGCTGAGCTGGGGCGCGGCGCTGCTGCGCTGGAGCGGGCCGCGGCGGTGAGGACCGAGCTCGGGAGGGAGCGGTGGCTTCGCCGTAGCCTCCTGCCCGACAGATGTACTGCGACGGCATGGCAATCGCCTGGGTCTTTCCTGGCCAGGGTTCCCAGAAAGCGGGAATGGCGGATGGGGTGCTGGAGCTGCCCGGCGCCGCTGCGCGCTTCGAGCGGGCTTCAGCGGTGCTGGGCCGCGACCTGCTGGCGATCTGCGCCGGTACGGCGACGGGTGATCTGGCCGATCTGAACGACACCCGCAACACCCAGCCGGCCCTGTTCGTGGTGGAAAGCCTGCTGGTGGACGCCTTGCGGGCCCAGGGTCGTGCAGCCGACCTGGTGGCGGGCCACAGCCTCGGTGAACTGGTAGCCCTGTATGCCGCCGGCGTGTTCGATGCCGATACCGGGCTGCAGCTGATGCAGACCCGCAGTGAACTGATGGCAGGGGCCGGCGGCGGGGCGATGACTGCCGTGATGGGCTTCGATCGCGATCTGCTGGAGAGCCTTGTCGCCGCGACCGACGGGGTGGTGATCGCCAACGACAACAGCGCGGCCCAGGTGGTGCTCTCCGGAACGCCGGCGGCAGTGGCCGATGTGAGCGCCAGGCTCGGTTGCAAGCGCGCCGTGCCCCTGGCTGTGAGCGGCGCCTTCCATTCTCCCTGGATGGAGCAACCGGCCGCCGCCTTCGCAGCCGCCCTGGACAGCGTGCCGTTCGCCGATGCCACCATCCCGGTGCTGAGCAACACCGATCCAACGCCGGAAACCAGCGGCGCCGCCCTGAAGGAGCGTCTGCGGCAACAGATGAGCACCGGCGTGCGCTGGCGGGAGATCATGGCAACCCTCGCCGGCGCCGGCATCGACACAGCCGTGGAAATCGGTCCGGGCAGCGTGCTGAGCGGCCTGATCAAACGCAGTTGCGACGGCATCGGCACCGCCCAGATCGCCAGCGCCGCGGACCTGGGACTATGAGCGACTCCGGCCTGCGACCCGGCAGCCGACCGGTGAACGCGATGAAGCGGGTGCTCAGGCGCAGGCGTCGGGCCGAACCGCCGGCCCTGATCCGCACGCCGCGGCCCAGCCTTACCTATCGCCTGATCAGTTATTTGCTGGTGTTCCCTGTGTTCCGGCTGCTGTTCCGCGGCCGCACGGCGGGCAATGCGAATGTGCCGATGGAAGGCGCCCTGGTGGTGGTGGCCAACCATGGGTCCCACATCGACCCCCCCCTCCTGGGCCATGCGCTGGGGCGGCCTGTGGCCTTCATGGCGAAGGCCGAGCTGTTCCGGGTGCCGCTGCTGGGCATGATCATCCGCGCCTGCGGGGCCTATCCGGTGGCCCGTGGCGCCAGCGATCGGGAAGCGATTCGCACCGCCACCGACCGGCTTGAGGAGGGCTGGGCCACCGGCGTGTTCATCGATGGAACGCGCCAGCGCGACGGACGGGTGAACACACCCATGCCCGGAGCAGCCCTGCTGGCGGCCCGGGCCGGGGTGCCGCTGCTGCCGGTGGCGATCATCAACAGCCACCGGGCCCTCGGTCCCGATCAGTCGGGCGTGCGCCTGGTGCCGGTGCACATCCGCATCGGCACGCCGATTCCACCGCCGGCCTCACGCCGCCGGCCGGATCTCGATGCGGCGACCCGGGCCTGTCAGGAGCAGATCAACGCCCTGCTGGATCAGGGCCTGATCGGCCGGCCCCGTCTGGGCCCAGCCAGCCAGGCAGGTGTTCTGCCGCCCAGCCCCGCAGATCACGGCCCGTGAGCACCCATAAGCCTGCCCGCACCCCATCGCCCCAGACCTTGCGCCGCCCCTCCGGCACGCACTGATCCCGGCAGTCCACCGGCACCGGTGTGAGCTGGATGCCCCGGCTGCCGGCCACGATCCGGCCCACCAGCAAGGCCCGGTCCATGTGGTCGGTGCTGGTCACCAGCAAGGCGTGACGGATGCGTGCACGGCGCAGGTCATCCACCAGCGATGTGAAGTTGGAGAGGGTGTCCCGGGCGCGGTAATCGAGCTGCACCTGTCCCGGTGGCAGACCCTGGTGCTGCTCGAACAGCCAGTGGGCGTATTCCGGATTGCTGCCGCCGCTCACCACCACGGGCAGCCCGTACTGCCGGGCCAGGTCCGCCGCCCGGCGCTCCCGATCAAGATCACCCCCCAGCACCAGGATCAGCTGCGGCGGTGGTGGCGACGGCCACCACCAGCCGCGGGAGAGCCAGGTCAGGCCCGCGGCGGCGATCAGAAGCACCAGCACCGGCGAGGAGAGCGAACGCGATCGGCGGCGTCGGGGCATGCGCTCAGGCTCCGGCCACCGGCGAGGAGGCATAGAGCGGCAGCACCTGCTGCCATGGAGCCGACCGGCCAGCCCGGTGGGCCTGCTGCGCCAGATCGAGCAGGGCGGCGACATCGGCCGCAGGATCCTGCGGCAGCGGCAGCTGGGGAGCCGGATCGAGCGCCGTCAGGGCCTCGGCATCGGCATGCAGCCGCGGAGCGAGGATCTCCCGCACCCCAGCAGGGTCGGCCGGATCGGGGCCGTACAACCCCGCCACCAGGCCCCGGCGCGGCAGCGCTTGCACCAGCCAGGTGGGGCCAGGCAGAGCGAGCCGGCATGCCACCAGCCGCTGGCTACCCACCCCATCGAGAGGCAGCTGCAGCTGCTGGGCCAGGGTGCGGGCGAACACCACCGTGATCCGGGTGCTGGTGAAGCCGCCCGGCCCCACCGCCACGGCCAGGCGCCGCAGCCGGGACCAGGCAGAGGCTGGACAGACCGCCTCAATACAGGTGAACAACTGACTGGCCAAGGCGCGGCCGGGATCGAACACAGCGATCCGGTCCGCAGCCGCGGCAGTGAGCGGACGCCAGCCCACGGCGAGGACGGCACCGCTGCTGTGCAAGGCCAGCAACCCGGGCCCGAACGACCGATCGCACGGGAGCACAGGATCGGCGGCGGGCTGGGCAGGGTCGATGGGAGGGGCGGGCATCGGAGCAGCCGGGGCGGGTCATCCGGGCAGGGGCTCCCCCGGCCGCAGGCGCTGCCAGCGGCCGGGGTCGGCTCTGAAGCTCGCACAGGCCCGGACATCCCATTCCACCCCCACCGCGCCATCCGGTAGATCGAGCACCTGCACGTGGATCCGAGGCTCACCAGGCGCGAAGTCGGGGTCGGCGCAGAGATGGGGAACGCCGTGCTGCCGTTCCACAGCGTGGTAGGCCTGACAGCGGTCGACCCACTGGCAATCCACACAGATGCACATGCCGGCCGCGCCGCGCCAGAACGCCATTGTGACGGCCGATCTCACCAGTGGCGCCCTCGAGGCCCTGCTCTGGCAACGGTTGGAGCCGGCGCGTTGGCCGCTGCCGCCGCAGGCGTTCCCCGTCGATGCAGCCCTGGTGGGCGGCGCCGTGCGCGATGCCCTGCTCGGTCGGCTGGCGCCCTGCCCCGACCTCGATCTGGTGGTGAGCAGCGATGCCATCAACCTGGCGCGCGGGCTGGCCCGACGCGGCGGCGGCAGCTGGGTGGTGCTCGACGCCGAGCGCGACATCGCCCGGGTGGTCCTTGCAGGCTGGACGATCGATCTGGCCCGCCGGGACGGGCCCGATCTGCACAGCGACCTGACCAGACGCGACTACAGCGCCAATGCGATCGCCCTGCCGCTGCGGCCCGGGGGTCGGCTTCAGGACCCCACCGGCGGGCTTGAGGCGCTGCGCCAAGGGCGGCTGGTGGCCGTGAGCGAGGCAAACCTGCTGGCAGATCCGCTGCGCCTGCTGCGGGGCGTGCGGCTGGCCTGGGAGCTGGAGCTGCAGCTCGACAACTGCAGCGAGGGCTGGATCCAGCACCATGCCGCAGCCCTGGCGACCGTGGCTGGCGAACGGGTGCTGAGCGAACTGGAACGGTTGGCGGCAGCTCCGAGCGGCCACCTTGGGCTGATCCAGGCCCTCACTCTCGGCCTGCTGGCGGTCTGGCAGACCGATCCCCTTGCAGGCGAAGCCCTGCAGGGCCTCGATCCCGCCGCAGCTGAGCGCTGTGGCCTCACGCCGGCGGAAACCGCGACAGCCCTGCCCGAGGCACGGCTTGCCAGCCTGCTGCCGCCGGAGGCGGTGCGCCGCCTGCGTGGCAGCCGCAGACTGGAACAACGCTGCACCCGACTACGGCAGTGGTGGCAGCGCCTGAACAGCGCGACCAACCCTGAACAGCCCAGCCTGAGTGGACTGGATCGCCTGGCCGAGGAGCCGCGGCTGCAGCTGCAGCGCGATCTGGAGGCGGAGCTGCCCGCCCTGCTGCTGCGACTGGAGCCAGCCGCCGCCAGGGCCGCTCTAGCGCGATGGCGCGATCCCGACGATCCGCTGTTCCATCCCGTACCGCCCCTGAATGGGGACGTGCTGCGCCGCAGCCTGGCGTTGCCGGCCGGTCCGGAGCTTGGTGCACTGCTCAGGCACCTCACCCGGGAACGGGCTTTCGGTCGGCTCCCAGGCCATGGTGAGCAGCTTGCGCGCAGCACTCTTGATGCGGCCCGACGCTGGCTCGCCACTCCCCGTGGTTAACTTCTCGTGCAAAGGCGTGAGTTAGAGGTCTGTCCTCGCCAGCTGAAGTCTTTCCCTTCCCTTCCCCTCCCCATCCATGAGCGTTCGTCTCTACGTCGGCAACCTGCCGCAGTCGTTTGATGCCAAGGAGCTTGAAGCTCTGTTCACCGGCGTGGGTGAGGGAGTTCGCTTCAAGGTTGTGAACGACCGTGAGACCGGCGTCTGCCGGGGCTTCGGTTTTGCCAACGTGGACGACCAGACCATGGCGGAGGCCGTGATCGCCCAACTTCATGGCCGGGAGTTCGGCGGCAACGCCCTTCGCATCGAAATCTCCGAGCGCAAGGACAGCCGCACCCCTGCCCCTGGCGAGCGTCGCGCCAACAGCACACCCCAGCGCCAGGCGACGAACAAGGTGGTGCACGCCGACCAAGTTGACAGCGAAGCCCCCGACCCCCGCTGGGCCGGCGAACTGGCCAAGCTCAAGCAGCTGCTCGACAACCAGAAGGCCGCTGTCTGAACGACAACCAGCTGAAGGGCATCCACCTGAGCAGCATCGGCGCCCACACCCGCCTCTGGCAGGGCCACCGGATTGAGGAGCTGCAGGCCGGCAATCCGGCCGCAGTCGATCTGGTGGTGCTGATTCACGGCTTTGGTGCCTCCAGCCGACACTGGCGCCACACCCTGCCGGCCCTGGCCACGCACGCCGCCGTGGTTGCGGTCGACCTGCTGGGCTTCGGCGGCAGCGACAAGCCTCAGTCCTGCCTGAGTGGGGAGATCCCAGTACCCGGCAGTGTGCACTACTGCTTCGATCTGTGGGCCGAGCAGGTCGCTGACCTGGTGCACGACCTATCACAAGACTCAGCACCCGCACGGCGCGTGCATCTGGTGGGGAACTCGATCGGCGGCATGGTGGCACTCACCGCAGCTCGGTTGCTGCGGCAACGGCGGCGACCGCCGGTGCAGGTGATCCTGCTCGACTGCGCCCAGCGCCATCTCGACGACCGCCGCCTGGCCGAACAGCTGCCCGCCGCCCGCCTGGGCCGACCGCTGCTCAAAACCCTGGTGCGCCAGCGCTGGCTGATTGCTCCCCTGTTCACCCTGCTGGCCCGGCCGGCGTTCATTCGGCGGGTGCTGCTCCAGGCCTATCCCAGCGGCGCCAACGTTGATGCCGAACTGGTGGGGCTGTTGCACGGTCCGAGCACCACGGCAGGCGCCTCAGAAAGCTTCCGGGGGTTCGTGAATCTGTTTCGCGACCATCTGGCGACGGATCTGCTCAGCGAGCTGAGCACGCCTGGGGATCGATCCGAGCCGGCGATTGCGGTGCGCATGATCTGGGGCGAGGCCGATCCCTGGGAAGCGGTGGACGAAGCGCGGCGCTGGGCCGCCACTTTCAGCTGCATCCAGGCACTTGAGGTGCTGCCGGGAGTCGGTCACTGCCCCCACGACGAAGCACCGGAGCTGGTGAACCCGATCCTGAGAGACTGGATAGTGGGGGAACCGACCTCAGCGGGCCTGGGAAACGAGGAACGAGAACGGTAGATCGAACAGCTTGGCTGCTTTCGGCACGTAGGCGCGACGGGTGAAAACGTCGTAATCGTGCTGCTCGATCACATCGAGGATGCCGCGATAGAGGCGCAGAGAGGCCCAGACCGGCCAGCGCGCATCGGCGGCGAGCCAGCGCACGCCAGCCTCGGAGCGAGCAAACCAATCGCGGGCCCGCTCCAGCTGAAAGCGCATCAGCGCTCGCCAGTTGTGATTGAGAACACCAGCCATCAGCTCCTGCTCCGAGTAGCCGAACCGTTCCAATTCGTCCAGCGGCAGGTAGATCCGACCCCGGCCACGATCCTCACCCACATCTCGCAGGATATTGGTGAGCTGATTGGCAATGCCGAGTGCCACAGCGGCGGCAGATGTGTCGGGAGGCTGGCTCCAGGGAGCGGAGACGTAGGCGCCGTCCAGGCCCATCACCTCCTGGGTCATCAGACCGACGGTGCCGGCGACGCGATAACAATAAAGCTCAAGTTCTGAGAAGCTGGCATAGCGGGACTTCACCAGATCCATGCGCATCCCCTCGATCATGTCGAGATAGGGCTGGATGCCCTGGGGATAGCGCTCCAGGGTGTCGCGCATCACCAGATCCAGTCCATTGCTCACCCTGCCAGCGAACAGGTCTCGGGTGCGTCGCTCCCATGCATCCAGCCGTTCGGCCAGCTCCTGGACGGGCCTGGTCTGGGCCTCCGGGCTGTCCATCAGCTCATCGGTGCGGCGGCACCAGACGTAGATCGCCCAGATCGCCCGACGCTTGGCCGGGGGCATCAGCAGGGTGCCGAGGTAAAAGGTCTTCGCCCACTCGGCGGTTTCTCGCCGGCAGGCTTCGTAAGCCTCGGCCAGGGCAGGGAGGACCACCGTCCCCGCAGATGAATCAGCGAGAACCACGGCGCCGCTCAAACCGCGGCCGCCAGGGCTTCAACCTGAAGCCGACCCTCGCTGCTGGCGAGGTCGATCGCCTGGGCGCACTGCTTGCCACTGAGCACCGCCCCCTCCATCGAAGCCAGGTAGCGCTGCATGGTGTAGCAGCCGGCCAGGAAGAAGTTGGCGATCGGTGAGGCCTGATCGGGCCTGAGCTGCTGGCAGCCAGGCACGGTCTTGTAGACCGACTGGGGCGTCTTCACCACAATCGCCTTGCGCAGCTGGGCCTGGTCGTCGCCGGTGAAGTGCATCGGGAACAGGCGCTTGAGTTCCTCCAGGGTGGCTGCAACAATGTCTTCATCAGAGCGGCCAATCCAATCCTTGGCCGGAGCGAACACCAGCTCCAGCATCGAGCGCTCGGAGTCTTCATATTCCCGGCAGGTGTTGCTCATGTCGGCATACACGCTCAGCAGCGGGCTGCGGCTGAACAGCAGGTGATCGATCGCCGTGAGCTTGCGGTCGAACCAGAGGTGGATGTTGATCACCGGCACCCCATTGAGACCATCGAGCTTCTTGAAATAGGGGATGTCCTTCCAGGGCTCGGGCAACAGCTTCTTGAAGGGGTCGACCGGCATGGCGCTCACGTAGGCATCAGCCGTGAGGGTGTAACCCGCCTGACCCTTGATACCGCCGATCCGGAAGCCGCTCACCGTGCCATCGGCGTTGAGCTGGATGTCCCGCAGGGGTGCGTTGAGGTGCACCTCGCCACCCCGTTCGGTCACGTAGTCGACGATCGGCTGGCAGAGACGCTGGGGCGGATTGCCATCAAGAAAAGCCATCTTCGAACCATCACTTTCCTGCAGGAAGCGGTTCAGCGCCGTCAGCACCACGGTGCTGGAAATCTCGTCGGGATCGATGAAGTTCAGCGCCTTGGCCATGGCGATGAACACCTCGTCATTCACCCGCTCGGGGATGTTGTGCAAGCGCAGCCACTCGGTCCAGGAGTACTGGTCACACTCCTCCACATACTGCTGACCGCGCAGCATGGCCGGCACAAGGCCGAGGCCGAAGGCGATCTTCTCCGGCCAGGTGAGCAGGTCGTTGTTGCCCAGAATCGCTGCCACGCCGTTGAAGGGAGCGGGAATGTCGGGGAAATCGAAGCGGCTGTAGGTGCCGGGGGTCTCCTTCTGGTTGAAGATCATCGCGTGGCTCTTCCACTGCAGACGGTCCTCGATGTCCAGCTCCTTGAACAGCTGGCGCATGTTGCGGTAGGCGCCGAAGAAGATGTGCAGGCCGGTCTCATACCAGTCGCCGTCCTCGTCCTGCCAGGCCGCCACCTTGCCGCCGAGCACGTCCCGGGCTTCCACCACAACCGGGGTGTGGCCAGCGTCGCAGAGGTACTTGGCACAGGCCAGACCAGCCAGACCGGCCCCGGCGATGGCGACGCGCATATCCGCTGAAGATTCAAGCCGCAACCATACGGCGCTCAGCGGAGCCGCTGGGGGGCCGGAATGCCCCAGCCGACTACCTAGAGTCGGCCGACACGAACCCCCACATGCCCACGGGTGAGCCCATGGCTGAGTCCGCTCTTGAGACTGAAGTTGCCTCTGGCGCTGCCGCTGTCGCCACAGACAGCGGTGCGGGGTTCACCCTGTTGAAGTGCACCACCCGCCACGTGCGGCTGTTCACAGCCCGGCTGGAGAACGACAATCTGGTGCCCGATCCCGGCCAGCTCACCCTCGATCTCGATCCCGACAGCGAATTCCTCTGGGACGACGCAGTGCTCTCCCGGGTACAGGCCCGCTTCACGGAGCTGGTGGAGGCCCATGCCGGCTCCCTTCTGAACGACTACACCCTGCGCCGGATCGGGTCGGAACTGGAAGGGGAGATCCGCCGCCTGCTCCAGGCCGGCGAACTCCGCTACAACCCGGATTGCCGGGTGCAGAATTTCTCGATGGGGCTGCCTCGCACCCCCGACAACCTGTGAAGCACCTGTGACCCGAAGCAGCAGCCCCTACGGCAGCTCCCGCCGCGGCGCCCGCAGCGAGCCGGGCTACCGCGACCGCCCCAACGCCCGTTACGACGGAGCCGATGGGTACGAAGACCCTCCGGGCCGCAATGGAGGGAGGAACGGTGGCGGTGGCAGTCCCGGTGGCCAGGGCGGCCCGCCGGTTCCGTTCAACGTCGCCACCATCGCCGTGCTGGCGGGAGTGCTGGTGGTGGGGATCGGCATCGGCACCGGCATCTCCAGCACAACCCAGGGCAACCAGGGCAACATCGCCAGCTCTCAGCAGCTCGATATGGCCGTTCCCGATCCGGAGTTTTGCCGGCAGTGGGGCGCCAGCGCCTTTGTGATGGATATCGAGCTGTACACCACCATGAACCCGAGCTCTAGCTTCGTCACGCAGCCCGCACTCAAGCCGGGCTGCGTGATCCGCCGCGAGAACTGGAGCGTGCTGCAGAAGGAAGGGGCAATCACCGCCGAGCAGATGCGCCAGTGCAAGCAGCGCATGAACACCTTCGCCTACATCGGCTCGATCAAGGACAAACCGATCGTGCGCTGTGTGTACCAGACCGACACCAGCGAGAATAAGTTCATCACCAAAGGGGTGGCTGACGACACGGTGGGCATCACCCCTGAGGCCGATCAGTTCTGATCGGAGCCCATGCAGCCCCGGTCAACCAGCCGCCTGGGGCTCGGAACTGTTCTGGGCCTGGAGCGGTCGCCGCAGCGGGCTGTCGGCACTGGCGAACACCGGCAGCACCTCACGACGGAAAGCATCGGCAGCCCGGGAGCAATAGCGGGCCGGATGGGTGATCAGCTTGAGCTGGCGGCGCACCTGCAGATCGGCCACCTGGGGGCGGTGCAGGCTGCCGGCCGAAAGCTCCCGCTCGATCGAGACCACCGGCAGGAAGGCGGCCCCCAGGCCGCTCTGCACGGCGTTCTTGATCGCCTCGAAGGAATTGAGCTCCATCTCCACCTTCACCTTGGAGAGGTCGAGACCGGAGCGGGCCAGCAGCTGGTCGACCATCTTGCGGGTGGTCGATTGCGCATCTAGACAAACGAAGCCAAGGCGGTACAGGTCTTCCCGGGTGAGTTCCGGCAGGCGGGCCAGGGGATGCTTGACCGGGAGCACCAGCGCCAACTCATCACTGGCATAAGGGACCACCTGCAGCAGTTCGTTCAGTTCGCTGGGCAGTTCGCCGCCGATGATTGCCAGATCCACCTGGCCATTGGCCACGCTCCAGCCGGTGCGGCGGGTGCTGTGCACCTGCAGCTGCACCGCCACATCCGGGTATTTCTGACGGAACAGACCGATCATCCGCGGCATCAGGTACGTGCCGGTGGTCTGGCTGGCGCCCACGATCAGGGAGCCGCCGCGCAGGTTGTGCAGATCCTCCAGGGCGCGGCAGGCCTCCTGGCACTGGCTGAGGATCCGGTCGCAGTAGCTGAGCAGCAGGTGGCCGGCCTCGGTGAGCTGGGCCTTACGGCCGCCCCGGTCGAACAAGGACACGCTCAGTTGCTTCTCCAGGTTCTGGATCTGCAGGCTCACCGCCGGCTGGGTGACGTAGAGGCTGTCGGCGGCCTTCTTGAAGCTGCCCTCGGTGGCGATGGCCCGCAGGATGCGCAGCTGGTCGAGAGTGAAAGGCAGATCTGCCATGGGTCGACCCTGGGCCTCCGGCCCGACACTGCCAGCGGAACGAAACTCTAGGGGGGGCGGGCGGTCGCCAGAATCGATCGCTTCACAACGTTCCAGCCCGCCCGTGCCAGCCGGTTCCCCCCTGCCCTCCGGGGTTCACCACAGCAGCGCCGTGATGCTCGCTCTTCTGCTGGCCTTCGCCGTGATCCACAGCGGCGGCGCTTCGCTGCGGGTGTGGGGGGTGGCGCGGATCGGCGAACGGGCCTGGCGGCTGCTGTTCGCCGCTGTGAGCATCCCCTCGGCGGTGGTGGTGATCGGCTACTTCCTGGCCCACCGCTACGACGGCATCCGCCTCTGGAACCTGCAGGACCAGCCCTGGATCGTGCCGGTGGTGTGGAGCGGCACCGCCATCAGCTTCCTGTTTCTCTACCCGGCCACCTACAACCTGCTGGAGATCCCGGCGGTGCTCAAGCCCCAGGTGCGGCTGTACGCCACCGGCATCATCCGCATCAGCCGCCACCCTCAGGCCGTGGGTCAGATCCTCTGGTGCGCCACCCACCTGCTCTGGATCGGCAGCAGCTTCATGGTGGCCACCTGCGCCGGTCTGATCGCCCACCATCTGTTTGCCGTGTGGAACGGCGACCGCCGCCTGGCCAACCGATTCGGCGCAGCCTTCGAGGACCTGAAGGCCAGCACCTCGGTGATCCCATTCCGCGCCGTGCTTGATGGCCGCCAACAGCTTTTGCTGCGCGAATTCCTGCGGCCGGCCCAGCTGGGCATCACCATTGCCGTCGGCGTGTTCTGGTGGGCACACCGGTTGATCGGTGTGGGTGCCGTCACCTTCTCCCGCACCAGCCTGGCCCACTGGCTGGGCTGAGCGACCGGCCTGCCTAGACTCGCCGGGAGCCCAGCCAAAGGGAGCCCTGCCGGATGCCATCAGCCGCCGAACTTGCTTGGTTGATCCCGGTGTTGCCGCTGGCCGGGGCCTGCCTGGTGGGACTGGGCCTGATCAGCTTCAACCGCACGATCAACCGGCTGCGCAAGCCGGTGGCCTGGCTGCTGATCAGCTGCGTGGGCGCGGCGGCCGTGCTCAGCTACGCGATCCTGGCGGAGCAGCTGGCGGGCGCCGGCGCCACCGAGGTGCTGTTCAACTGGGCCAGCGCCGGCACGTTCAATCTGCAGATGGGCTTCCGGGTCGACGCCCTGGGGGCGGTGATGCTCGCATTGGTCACCACCATCGCCCTGCTGGTGATGGTCTATTCCGACGGCTACATGGCCCACGACAAGGGCTATGTGCGCTTCTTCACCTACCTCGCCCTGTTCAGCAGCTCAATGCTGGGCCTGGTGATCAGCCCCAACCTGCTCGAGATTTACGTCTTCTGGGAGCTGGTGGGCATGTGCTCCTACCTGCTGGTGGGCTTCTGGTACGACCGCGATGGCGCCGCCAATGCCGCCCAGAAGGCCTTCGTCACCAACCGGGTCGGCGACTTCGGCCTGCTCCTGGGCATCCTCGGCCTGTTCTGGGCCACCGGCAGCTTCGGCTTCGAGGAGATCGGCACCGGCCTGCAGCAGGCGGTGGCCAGTGGCAGCGTCAGCAACGGAGTGGCCGTGATTCTCTGCCTGCTGGTGTTCATGGGCCCGATGGCCAAGTCAGCCCAGTTCCCCCTGCATGTATGGCTGCCCGACGCCATGGAGGGACCCACACCGATCTCGGCCCTGATCCATGCCGCCACGATGGTGGCGGCCGGGGTGTTTCTGGTGGCCCGGCTGCAGCCGCTGTTTGCGCCCTATGCCGCTGTTCAGCTCACCATTGCCGTGATCGGCACGATCACGCTGTTTCTGGGCGCCTCCATCGCCCTCACGCAGCAGGATCTCAAGAAAGGGCTGGCCTACAGCACCGTGAGCCAGCTCGGTTACATGATGCTGGCGATGGGCTGCGGCGCCCCGGTGGCCGGCATGTTCCACCTGGTGACCCACGCCTTCTTCAAGGCGATGCTCTTCCTGGGCTCGGGGTCGGTGATTCACGCCATGGAGGAGGTGGTGGGCCACGAGCCGGTGCTCGCCCAGGACATGCGCTTGATGGGTGGTCTGCGCAAGCACATGCCGATCACTTCCGCCACCTTCCTGATCGGCTGTGTGGCGATCGCCGGTATCCCGCCCCTGGCTGGTTTCTGGAGCAAGGACGAAATCCTCGGCCAGGCCTTCAACAGCTTTCCGCTGCTTTGGGCGATGGGCTTCATCACTGCCGGCCTGACCGCCTTCTACATGTTCCGGCTCTATTTCCTCACCTTCGAAGGGGAGTTCCGGGGCAACGACAAGGCGATGGCAGCCCAGCTGCTGGCGGCCGCCGGCAAGGGAAGCGGCGACCACGACGGCGACCACGGCCATGCCCATGCCGATCATCCCCACGAATCCGGCTGGCAGATGGCCATGCCGCTGGCGGTGCTGGCGGTGCCATCCGTGCTGATCGGGCTGCTGGGCACTCCCTGGAATAGCCGGTTTGCGACCCTGCTCGATCCTCACGAGGCGGCTGAGGTGGCCGAACACTTCAGCTGGAGCGCGTTCCTGCCCCTGGCGGGCGCCTCGGTGGCCATCTCCGTGGCCGGGATCTCGGTGGCCGTGCTGGCCTATGCCCTCCACAAGATCGACCTGGCCGCCCTTTTCGCCAACCGTTATCCGGCGGTCAACGCCTTCCTGGCCAACAAGTGGTATCTCGATGCCATCAACGAAAAGCTGTTCGTGCAGGGCAGCCGCAAGCTGGCCCGCTCGGTGCTGGAGGTCGACTCGAAGGTGGTGGACGGAGTGGTGAACCTCACCGGCCTGATGACCCTGGGAAGCGGCGAAGGCCTCAAGTACTTCGAAACAGGCCGGGCCCAGTTCTATGCCCTGATCGTGTTTGGCGGGGTGATCGCCCTGGTGGTGTTGTTCAGCGCCTTCGGCTGAGACGCCAGGGGGCCTGGCCTCCCAAAGGGGAGGGGTCGTCTTGGTCATAACCGACACTGACTCAAATAGGAATTCCCTCGACACACGTGGGCCAACGTTGTACAGGGTTGTTCCTGGGGTCTATGCCACTCACCGTGAGGCTGGGCAGCGAAACCGAACGCTGCCTCCAGGAGCTTCTGGCTGCCACAGGCCAGCACAAGAGCGCGCTGATCCGCCAGATCATCCGCGATCGCTGGCAACAGCGCAGGCCCTCCCCCTCGATCACCGAGCAGTTGGGCGGGCATCCCGATCTTTACCTCGACACCCTGCCAGCCGCCAGCGCCCCCACGACTGTGTGACATCCCCCATCGGCCCACGGCCAAACCGGCCGCCATTTCTACACTCCGGCCAGATGGTGTGAGTGGTAGGTGCCTTTCCCCTGGCTGAGCGCCTCGATCCTGTTCCCGATCGCGGCAGCGCTGCTGATCCCGTTCGTGCCCGATCAGGGCGACGGCCGCCAAGTGCGCTGGTACGGACTGGGCGTGGCCCTCACCACCTTCCTGCTCACGGTGGGCGGCTACCTCAACGGCTACGACCCCGCGGTGGAAGGGCTGCAACTGGTGGAGCGGGTGCAGTGGCTGCCGAGCCTGGGTCTCGCCTGGTCGGTGGGGGCGGACGGGATCTCGATGCCCCTGATCCTGCTCACCAGCTTCATCACCGCCCTGGCGGCCCTGGCGGCCTGGCCGGTGAGCTTCAAGCCCAAGCTCTTCTACTTCCTGCTGCTCGCCATGGACGGCGGCCAGATCGCGGTGTTCGCCGTGCAGGACATGCTGCTGTTCTTCCTGGCCTGGGAACTGGAGCTGATCCCGGTGTACCTGCTGCTGGCCATCTGGGGGGGCAAGAAGCGCCAGTACGCCGCCACCAAGTTCATCCTCTACACCGCCGGCAGCTCCCTGTTCATTCTGGTGGTGGCCCTGGCCATGGCCTTCTACGGCGGCGGCACCCCCACCTTTGAGTACACGGCCCTGATGGCCAAAGACTTCCCGACCCGATTCCAGGTGCTCGCCTACGCCGGCCTGCTGATCGCTTTCGGGGTGAAGCTGCCGATCGTGCCGCTGCACACCTGGCTGCCCGACGCCCACGGCGAGGCCACGGCGCCGGTGCACATGCTGCTGGCCGGCATCCTGCTGAAGATGGGCGGTTATGCCCTGCTCCGCTTCAACGTGCAGCTGCTGCCGGAGGGCCACGCCCAGTTCGCGCCGTTGCTGGTGGTGCTGGGGGTTGTGAACATCATCTATGCCGCCCTCACATCCTTTGCCCAACGCAACCTCAAACGCAAGATCGCTTACAGCTCGATCAGCCACATGGGGTTCGTGCTGATCGGCATCGGCAGCTTCAGCGCCCTCGGCACCAGCGGAGCGATGCTGCAGATGATCAGTCATGGCCTGATCGGCGCCAGCCTGTTCTTCCTGGTGGGTGCCACCTACGACCGCACCCACACCCTGCAACTAGACGACATGGGCGGGGTTGGCCAGAAGATGCGCAAGATGTTTGCCCTCTGGACGATCTGCTCGCTGGCTTCGCTGGCCCTGCCAGGCATGAGCGGCTTCGTGAGCGAACTGATGGTGTTCGTGGGGTTTGCCACCAGCGAGGCCTACACCCTCAGCTTCCGGGTCGTGATGGCGATCCTGGCGGCCATTGGCGTGATCCTCACGCCGATCTACCTGCTCTCGATGCTGCGGGAGATCTTCTTCGGCAAGGAAAACACCCAACTGGCAACCCACACCCATCTGGTGGATGCGGAGCCGCGGGAGATTTACGTGATCAGCTGCCTACTGGTGCCGATCATCGGCATCGGCCTCTACCCGCGGATCATGACCGACACTTACCGGGCCTCGATCGAAGCTCTGGTCGATCGGGAAACGGCCGCGATGAACCGGGTGATCTCAATCCCCGGCGGCAGCCTGATCCGCCAGCCCAATCTGCTGCAGGCCCCGTCGATCAGCAGCTGATGCCTGTCACCCGGCCTACGCTCGACGCGTTTACGTCGTGCGCTCGAGCTGGGAGCGTGTCCAACGGATGAAACAGGTCAACTTCCTGCTGATCTTCAGTTTCGGACTGGCGATGGTGATGTTCACCCTGGAGAACACCACCGCCACCACCGTGCATTTCCTACCGGGTCTCAACGCCACCATGCCTCTGGCAGCGCTACTGCTGGTGGTGGGCGGCATCGGTGCCACGGCCGCCTGGGTGTTCGCCGTGTGGAGCGGGGTGGTGCGCAAGGTGGAAGCCCTGCAGACCGACAACGACAGGGAGGCGCAGCAGGTGCGGATCCGGGAACTGGAAAACGACCTGCAGCGGTATCGGGCCACGGTGGATGCGCAGCTGGGCCTGCTGCCCGCCGCCGGTGAGAGTTCGGCAGCGACGCTTGAGGCCGGCTGATCTGCGGCTGGGCCTTGACCTGGAGCCCCGCAACCCGGACCCTTGAACCAGGATCCCTGATTCAGCGCCCTTGACCCAAGGAGGAGCCCGCCTCGCCATTCGCCTGCTGCAGGATGCGGCAGAACGGGGGGAACTCGACCCGTGGGATGTGGATGTGATCGCCGTGGTGGACGGCTTCCTGGACCAGCTGCAACAGCGCATCGCCATGCCGAGGCTGGCGGCGGTTGGAGGCGGCAGCTACGAACAGGATCTGGCCGAAACCAGTGAGGCCTTCCTCGCCGCAGCCGTGCTTGTGAGCCTGAAGGCCGAACTGCTGGAGGCAAGCACCCTGCCGGCTGCGATCGAGGGCGAAGCAGACTGCGACTGCGACGACGACGGCCAGGACCTCTGGTCTGGCGAGGGGAGCCCGACACTGCCCCGACGACCGGAGCGTCAGCTGCAGCGCCGCCCGGTGGCCCCGCCGCCGCTGCAACGCCCGGTGACCCTGGGTGAGCTGATCCGCCAGCTGGAAGACATCGCCGCACGGCTGGAGGAGGAGGGATCGCAGGCGCGGCGGCGCCCCAGACCCCGGCGGCTGAGTGAGCGGGCGGCGATCGAACAGGTGGCCAACCTGGCCCACCGGGAAAAACTGCCGGAAACCACCGCCGCCCTGAGCCGCTTCCTGCGCGACTGGCCACCGGCCAGCGGCTGGGTGGGCTTCGATGCCCTGGTGGCCGCCTGGAGCGAGACCGTGCTGCTGGGAGAGGGCAGCGACAACCTGGACTGTGACCGGGTGGGGGTCTTCTGGGCCCTGCTCTTCCTCTGCCATCAGGGCAACCTGGAACTGGACCAACAGGGTGGACTGTTCGGCCCCCTCGCCCTGAGGCGGCCCACTCCGCAGGAGAGCGGAGATCATGGGCTGAACATGCTGATCAGCACCCAAGGGTCAGCTGATCTGCCGGCTGTGCGGGTGCTGGCAGCCTGAGCTTGCGCGTAGGCTGTATTCCCCGACAGATGTGAGCAAACGCCGATGAAGGCGATGATCCTGGCGGCCGGCAAGGGAACGAGGGTGCGACCGATCACGCACACCATCCCCAAGCCGATGATCCCCATTTTGCAGAAACCGGTGATGGAGTTTCTGCTTGAGCTGCTGCGGGAGCACGGCTTCACCGAAATCATGGTGAACGTGTCGCACCTGGCAGAAGAGATCGAAAACTATTTCCGAGATGGGCAGCGTTTCGGTGTTGAAATCGCCTACAGCTTTGAAGGCCGGATTGAAGACGGAGAACTGATCGGCGATGCGCTGGGATCAGCGGGAGGCCTAAAAAAGATTCAGAACTTTCAGCCGTTCTTCGACGACACCTTTGTGGTGTTATGTGGGGATGCCCTGATCGACCTGGATCTCACTGAAGCAGTGCGTCGCCATCGCGAGAAGGGAGCCCTTGCCAGCCTGATCACCAAGCGCGTGCCAATGGAGCAGGTGAGCAGTTACGGGGTGGTGGTGACCGAGCCGGATGGCCGCGTGCGCTCCTTCCAGGAGAAACCAAGTGTGGCCGAAGCGGCCAGCGACATGATCAATACTGGTATCTATATCTTCGAACCCGAGGTGCTGGATTACATTCCCAGCAGCATTCCATTCGACATCGGCTCCGATCTGTTCCCCAAACTGGTGGAGGTCGGCGCACCATTTTACGCTCTGCCAATGGAGTTTGAGTGGGTTGACATCGGCAAAGTTCCCGATTACTGGCAGGCGATCCGCAGCGTTCTTCAGGGTGAGGTCAGGCAGGTCCAGATCCCTGGCAAAGAAGCTCGCCCTGGCATCTTCACAGGTCTGAATGTTGCCGCCAACTGGGACAAAATCAATGTTAAAGGCCCCATCTACGTGGGAGGCATGACCCGAATTGAGGATGGTGCCACCATCATCGGCCCGGCGATGATTGGCCCAAGCTGTCATATCTGCGAAAGTGCCACCATCGACAACTCAATCATTTTCGATTATTCACGCATTGGCCCTGGCGTGCGTCTCGTCGAGAAACTGGTGTTCGGGCGTTACTGCGTAGACCGAAACGGTGATCACTTCGACCTGCAGGAAGCCGCACTGGACTGGCTGATCACCGATGCCCGCCGCCTGGATGTGGTCGAACCTTCGCCCCAGCAGAAAGCACTCGCCGAGTTGCTCGGCAGCGATTTCGCCCTCAGTCAGCCGGCCTGATCCGCCTCGACCGGGGCAGCCTCTGTCGGGCTGATCGGACCCAGACCAGCGAGGGCGAGTATTCGGGGGATGCACTCCTCCGTCTTCACCGCCATCAGATGCACCCCCTGGGCGATGCCGGCGTAGCTGGCCACCTGTTCGGCCGCGATCGCCACCCCTTCCGCCGCCGGATCACGCGCCTGCGCCAGGCGGTCGATCAACGCCTGGGGTATCTGGGCCCCAGGCACCACCCGGTTGATGAAGACGGCATTACGGGCTGACTTCAGCAGGAAAACCCCTGCCAGCACAGGCAGATTCAGGGGCGCGGCAAGCTCATCAACGAATCGACGCAGGGCCGCCGCATCGGTGACCATCTGGGTCTGCACGAAGCGGGCACCGGCCTCCTGTTTGCGCCGCAGCCGCGCGCGCAGCCCGCTCCAGCTTGCGGACTGGGGATCGGCGGCCGCACCGGCGAACAGGGCGGTCGCACCATCAGGAAGGTGCCCCCCCACCGGATCCTGACCCTGGTTGAGCTGGCTCACCAACTTCAGCAACCGCACCGATTCCAGCTCATTCACCGGCCGCGCCGAGGGTTGATCGCCGACCCCCACCGGATCGCCCGTGAGACAGAGCACATTGCGCAGGCCCAGGGCGTGGGCACCGAGCAAGTCCGCCTGCAGGGCGATGCGATTGCGATCCCGACAAGCCAGCTGCAGAACGGGCTCAAGCCCCTCGTCGAGCAGCAGCCGGCACATGGCCAGGCTGCTCATCCGCATCACGGCGCGGCTGCCATCCGTGACATTGACCGCATGCACCCAGCCCTTCAGGCTGCGAGCCGCCGCCAGCGTGCGGGCTGGATCGCCCCCTCGGGGCGGCGTGACCTCGGCCGTGATTGCGGGTCGCCCGCTGGCCAGTGCTCCCTGAAGCAGCAAATCCGACTCCCCTGGCCCATCTGGGCCACCATCATGCACGCCACCGCATGCCTACACTTTGGCGCAGGGGTTGTCGATCAGCGATACCTCAGCAGTCAGCTGCGGTTTGGTCCGCTGCTCACGTTTCAGATGATCCCCTCGTGGTGGGCCACCACAACCCGAAGCAGGCATGACCAGGCAGGACCCACCCCTCACCAGAACGCCCTACAGCCCGGCCCGTGAACGGGAGCTGTCGGAGCGGGAGCTGGAGATCATCGGCCTTGTGGCTGAAGGCCTCACCAATCAGGAGATCGCCACCTCGCTCACGATCAGCAAGCGCACGGTTGATAACCACGTGAGCAATATCTTCACCAAGACCGGAGCGAAGAATCGGGTGGCATTGCTCAACTGGGCGATGGACCACGGCAAAGTATGCCGGGATGGCTTCAACTGCTGTGCCCTGGAAACCAGCCAGGACTCCGTTCGTCAGTCCTGAGGACATCCCCCCCCGGACACCCGTCAACTCCCCTCAGCACTCCTGGCCGAGCGGCTCAATCGACTCGATCGAGTACTCAGCCTGCTCGAAGCCGAACAGCTCCGCATAGGCAAGACAATCAATCGGGTCCCTCCCCGAGAAACGGAGCACCCCCTCGCTGTCGTACAGCCCCATCGGGCTGACCAAAGCTGCCCCCACAAACCTAAAGAGAATCTTTCAATTTGAGCTTAGGACTCGGTGGCGCGCAGATCAAGATAGGGGCTAGTCAAGAGAGGGGCTTGTCAAGAAAGTGGTTCGGCGCCGCCACTGCCGGAAAGCAGCCGCAGCAACGGCTCGCGGCGCGTGGCAGACCAGTGACTGAACGAACTGGACGCCAGGGCGGCGTTGCTGAACGCATGCTGCCCGGTGAGTTCCATCGCGCACCAAGGGGGCGGGCTGATCTGGCAATCGGCTCGATCCAGTTCCACTTCGGCGATCACCAGGGGGGCATTGGCGCCGCTGAACACATCGACCACCCAGTCCCCCCCTTCGAGGTTGAGCAGATACCGGCACTTGCGCACGTGGCGCGGCGTGAGCGCGAGCAGGGCCTCGGCGTCAGCCAGGGGGATCGAATACTCGAATTCCTGACGCACCAGACCCTCGGGCCAGGCCGATGCACCGACCGCAGCCGGAGCCTTGAGCGTGAGCCAGCCCAAAGCCTGCTGGTGCTGCAGCCGGCTGATCCGCACCCTGAGGGTGAGGCGGTCAGCCCCCTCGGTGAGGTAACCCTGCTGCAGGTGCTGTTCGGCACGCACGTGGGCGCGCCAGGCGTCGCCAACCACCAGAAAGCGCCGTTCGATTTCCAGGGGCACAGCCGACGAGCTTCGGTCTCCAGTGACAACCTATCCGCTCAATTGTGGGAGGGCTCGGCGGCGACCAGGCTGCCGGCCCAGTGCAGTTTGTGCGTGAGCGTGCGGTAGTACGAGGGGCTGTGCTCCAGCACCACCAGCAGGGCGCTGTGACGACTGCGCTGCACCACGGCCCGGTCGCCCGGCTCCAGACTGGTGGCCTGCACGCCGTCCTGCCAGAGCCGGACGCGGCGGCTCGATTCACCGAGGGGCCACACCGTGAGCCGCGCCCGCGGCGGCACCACCACCGCCCGGCTCGAGAGGCTCATCGGACAGATCGGGTTGACGACGATGCCTTCCAGACCGGGATGCAGGATCGGCCCGCCCGCTGCCATCGCGTAGCCGGTGGAGCCGGTGGGGGTGGCCATGATCAGGCCATCGCCGGAGTACTGGTCCACCACCTCACCGTCGATCTCCAGCTCCAGCACACAGGTGGAGGAGAGCTCGTCGAGTCCGGGGCGGAAATAAAAATCGTTGAGGGCGAGGTGGGGGTCACCAGCCAGCTCCGAAGCCACACCATCGCCGCGATCGATGCGCGCCTCAAGCATCATCCGCTTCTCCAAGGCAAAGCGGTCCTCGCGCAGCCGCTGCCAGAGGCTGACCTGTCCTGGGCTTGTGGCCTCCTGTTGCAGCAGGCGCCGGTCGTGGGTGAGGAAGCCCAGATGCCCGCCCACGTTGAAACTGAGCAGGGGAACGCTCAGGGGGGCCAGGTGACGGGCAGCGCCGAGCACGGTGCCATCGCCACCAAGGGCCAGTGCCAGATCGGGCAGCTCAGCTTCACTCGCCAGCAGACCGGGATAGGGATCGCGAGCCAGCCCGCTGGTGGCGGTGACCACAGTCACCCCCTGATCACGCAGCTCGGCGGCGCAACGCCTGGCCTGGCGCTGGGCCGCCTGACTGCCGGAGCGTGCGATCAACCAGACCCGCTCCAGGCGCATGACTCAGATCCCTACCAGCGCAGCAGATTGAACCGCTCCATGTCGACCGTATCCCGGTTGCGATAGAGCGACAGGAGGATCGCCAGACCGACGGCGGCTTCAGCGGCGGCAACGGTGATCACAAAGATGGCAAACACCTGGCCGCGGATCAGCTGTCCATCGAGATAGCTGGAGAAGGCCATCAGGTTGATGTTCACGGCATTGAGCATCAACTCAATGCTCATCAGCACCCGCACGGCGTTGCGGCTGTTGATCAGGCCCCACACACCCGTGCAGAACAACAGGGCAGCCAACACCAGATAGGCCTGGAGGGGCACGCCATTGCTGAGCTGGAACGGGGCGGGATCCATGGGTGGTGACGGGAACGTGGGGGTCTCGGAATCGGCAGGCAGGCGCAGAACGCAGCTTGGGCAGCCTGGGGTCAGGGCGTGGAGCGATCGAGCAGCAACGGTGTGCGGGCCTTCTCGATCAACCCCTGGTCCACGGCTTCACCAGTGCCGATGTCGCAGCTGAGTACGTCGCGGCGGGCCAACACGATGGCACCGATCATCGCCATCAGCAACAACACAGAGGCCAGCTCGAAGGGCAGCAGGTAGTCGGAGAACAGGTGCTCACCGATCCGGATCGTCGCCTCCTCTCCGACGGGCAGCGGCCCAGGCAGGGCCCAGGGAGTGGTGAAGGCAACCCGCAGAAGCAGGGCGAACAGACCGCCGCAGACCAGGCCGGACAGCAGGCGCCGCACGCCCAGACCGGGAATGGCGCTCAGATCCTCGCGCTTGTTGACCAGCATGATCGCGAACAGGATCAGCACGTTCACGGCGCCCACATAGACGAGCACCTGGGCGGCGGCCACGAAGCTGGCATTCAGCAGCAGGTAGAGGCCCGCCACCGAGAGGAACACCCCGCCGAGCAGGAAGGCGGAATAGACGATGTTGGGCAGCAGCACCACGCCGAGGGCGCCAAGCACAAGGGCTGCCGCGAGGGCGACGAAACAGATCAGCTGGGTGGTGATGGCGATGGTCATCAGACCTGCTCCTGGGCGTTGGAGCCGGCGGCGCTGTCTGAGCTGCCGGCGGCGGTGGCTTGCGGCAGGGTTTCAAGCACCTGCTCAGGCAGTCTGCCGACCCGGGGAGCCGACTCCGGCACCCCATGGGGATCCACGACACCTTTGGGCAGATAGACAAGCTCGCGAAGCGGAATCACGGAGGGATCGGTGGTCACGCTGGTGGGCAGGCGGCCGAGGGCGACATTGTCGAAGTTGAGGCTGTGGCGATCAAAGGCCGCCAGCTCGTATTCCTCGGTCATCGACAGACAGTTGGTGGGGCAGTACTCCACGCAGTTGCCGCAGAAGATGCACACCCCGAAAT
>JBBASO010000018.1:0-35638 GCA_040399265.1 Prochlorococcaceae cyanobacterium | reverse complement strand
ATCCAGTCGGGGCCGACGGAGGACAAGGAGATGGCGCGAATCTCCCTAGCATCGATCCTCCGCCCGCCGCCGCGCTGCCCGTGTCGTCTGTTCTGTGCCACGACCCTGGCTGCGATCCGGTCTCCACCGGGCGGGCCTGGCTGTTTCAGGGTCATCCGGTGCATGCACTGCAGGCCGGGCCGGAGCGGCCGGAGGGCCCGGCCGTGCTGCTGGTGCACGGCTTTGGCGCCAGCACCGACCACTGGCGCCACAACATCCCGGTGCTGGCCGGCCGGCACGAGGTGCACGCCCTCGATCTGCTCGGTTTCGGCCGCAGCGCCAAGCCTGCCGGTCTGCCCTACGGCGGCGACCTCTGGCGCGACCAGCTGACGGCCTATGTGGCGGAACGGATCGGTCGCCCCACGGTGCTCGTGGGCAATTCCCTCGGCGGCTTCGCCTCCCTGGCGGCCGGCGCCGCCCTGGGGGAAGGGGCAGCCGGGGTGGTGCTGCTCAATGCTGCCGGCCCATTCAGCGACGAGCAGGCCCCGCCCAGGGGCTGGGGTGCCATCGCCCGCCAGACGATCGGCGGCGCCCTGCTGAGGAGCCCGGTGCTGCAGCGACTGTTGTTCGAGAACCTGCGCCGGCCGGCCACGATCCGGCGCACCCTCAACCAGGTGTACATCGACCGCACCAACGTCGATGACGCGCTGGTGGAGGCGATCCGCCGGCCGTCACTGGATCCGGGGGCGTTCGGGGTGTTCCGCACCGTGTTCGACATTCCCCGCGGCCAGCCGCTCGATGAGCTGTTCGCCCAGCTGGCCTGTCCGCTGCTGCTGCTCTGGGGCATCCGCGATCCCTGGATCAATGCCGCCGGCCGCCGCGCCGCTTTCCAGCGCCACGCTCCCGCGGCCACCAGCGAGGTGGTGCTGGAAGCGGGCCACTGCCCCCATGATGAGGTGCCGGAGCAGGTGAACGCCGCGCTGCTGGGATGGCTGGGTGGTCTGGCGGATCCGATCGCTTCCGGGCTGCAGGCCGGGAAATTCAGCCCTGGGGCTGAATCCCCGGCAGCCGGCCGCGGGCCAGTTGCTGCTTCGGGTCGAACTGGCGCTTGATCGCCTCGATCAACGGCCGGGAGGGGGCATCCAGCCAGGCGGGAATCGCGCAGCCGGTTGGCTGCAGCAGCACCCTCAGATGGCCGCCGAGCTCGCCGCAGCGCCGCCGCAGCCCCTCCACCTGGCCGGCCTGCAGGCTGGCTGCCGGTGCCCAGGCCCAGCCGAGGCCGCTGCCGGCTCCCATCTCCAGGGCGATGCCGGCCAGGGCCGGATCTGCCAGCAGGCTCTGCACCTGGGCCGGCTGCACACCGAGCCGCAGCAGCCAGACCGCGTCCGGGCCACCACTTGGGTGCTGATCCTCCAGCCGTCGGGCGAGCGCCTCGGGGGAGAGTCGTGCAGCACCCACCCCCGCTTCCGTGGCGCGCTCCTCCAGGCAGCGCAGCTGCTCCCCGAGCGTGTCGGCCTGGATGCCGGCCAGGCTCACCAGCAGGGCATCCTCCGCTCCCCCCGCCCTTCGACGCCAGTCGATCCGCTCCGGGCTGAGGCTGGAGCCCAGCAGCCAGCGGGCTACCGGCCCGAGGCGTTCCAGCGACCCTCGCAGCTCCAGGCCTTGCCGCAGGGGGGGGAGTGGCAGGGTGCGCAGGGTCACTTCGGTAATCAGGGCCAGCGATCCCCAGCTGCCGCACAGCAGCCGCATCAGGTCGTAGCCGGCCACGTTCTTCACCACCCTGCCGCCGGCACGGGCGGCGGTGCCGTCGGCGCGCATCAGCGCGATGCCGATCAGCTGGTCTCGCACCCCCAGATAGCGCTGCCGATAGCCGCCGGCCAGGCCCCGGGCCACCAGCCCGCCGGCGCTACCGCCGGCGCCTGAGCCCCAGGGGCGATCGAGGGCCAGCCACTGTCCCTCGTTGGCCAGAGCCGCTTGCAGCGCATCCAGGGGCATGCCCGCCTGCACGGTGACGGTGAAATCGCCGGGGCTGTGTTCGACGATCCGGTCGAGCCGTGCCGTGCTGAGAACCAGTGGTTCCGTCTGGCCGGGACCAGGCTGCACGGGCGGCCCCCAGGTCAGCCGGCTGGCGCAGCCCGCCGGCAGCCAGGGGGTGGCCTGCCGGTGCAGCTCCCGCACCAGCTCCTGCAGCTCGCTGGGCTCAGGGCTCATCACGGCACGATGGTGCCATGGCCGCCCCCTTCAAGATCGTCGTGCTGGACGACGACCCCACCGGCTCCCAGACGCTGCACGGCTGCCCGCTGCTGCTGCGCTGGGATGCCGCCAGCCTGCGCAGCGGTCTGGCCCATCCCTCCCCGTTCCTGTTCCTCCTGGCCAACACCCGGGCCCTCGACCCGGCGGCGGCGCGGGCCCGGGTGGAGGCGATCGTTTCGGCCCTGCTGCCGGCCCTTGCAGCCGCTGCAGCCGCTGGGCACCTGGAGCATTGGTTGATCGTCAGCCGGGGCGATTCCACCCTGCGCGGGCATTGCCCGCTGGAGCTGGAAACGATCGCCGCCGCGCTGCCCGAGCCCCCCGACGCCTGCCTTCTGGTGCCCGCCTTCCTGCCAGGCGGACGCACCACCCGCCGGGGCGTGCACCTGCTGGAGGGAGTTCCCGTGCACACCACTCCGTTCGGCCGCGACCGGTTGTTCGGCTACGGCACCAGCGCCCTGCCCGAGTGGCTGGCGGAGAGGAGCGGTGGGCGGATCGCTGCAGCCGGCGTGAAGCGGATCGATCTGGCCGAGCTCGATCGGGCGGCGGCTGGGGCCGAGGGATTCGAGAGGCTCTGCCACCGACTGGCGGCGCTGGAAGGCGCTGTCTGGGTGGCGGTGGATGCGGAGCAGCCGGCGCAGCTGGCGGTGCTGGGGGCCGCGGTGCGGGAGCTCACGGCCCCTGCTGTCGCCAGCCGCTGGGGCCGGCCAAGGCGGTTTCTGTTTCAGTCGGCCGCCAGCCTGCTCAACGGTCTGGCGGAGATCGGCCCCCAGCCCCTCGATCCTGCTGCCCTGGCCGGTCTGCGTCGCCGGGGCGGCAGGGGTGAGCCCATGCCGGGGCTGGTGCTGGTGGGCTCCCATGTGCCCCTGGCCGACAGTCAACTGGAGCGATTGCTGGCCGATCCGGGCTGCGGCGGCGTGGAGCTGCCGGTGGCGACGGTGGCGCGGGTGCTGGAGGGGCCGGCGCCGGCGGACCTGCTCGCCAGCCTGGAGCGGGACTGGGATGTCCGGCTGGCGGCGGAGCTGGCGGCCGGGCGCACGCCGGTGCTCTACACCAGCCGGGGGGAGTTGCGCTGCCGTCATGCCGCCGAGCGGCGCCGGCTCGGGCTGGCGCTGGCGGCGCTGATGGCCCGGCTGGCGGCGGCATTGGCACCCCGGCTCGGGTACCTGATCAGCAAGGGGGGAATCACCACTCAAAGCCTGCTGGCGGAGGGGTTGGACCTGGCGCTGGTGGAGCTGCAGGGGCAGCTGCTGCCCGGCCTCTCGTTGGTGCTGACTCCTGCCGCTGCGGCCGTGCCGCGGCTGCCCGTGCTCACCTTCCCGGGCAATCTGGGCGCTGACGACACGCTGTGGCGGGCCTGGGCGCTGATGGAGGGTGTCGCTCCCGCAGACGGGTGAGCGGCAGCTCAGGGCTGGATCTGCGGCGACAGGGTCTGGGGCGGGGCGCTGGCCGGCAGTCTGGCCAGATAGGCGTTCACCGGGATCGGCTGGGTCTGGGCGTAGCCGACTGGCAGCCAGAGGTCGCCCGCCGTGCTGGCGACATGGATCTCCCAGTGGTAGAGACCGATGTAGGCGCGAGGGTCGTCCTTCAGCAGGGCCGCGTAGTGCAGCACGGCCCGGCCGTAGTGATCGCTGTTGTTGTAGCCCCAGAGGCCCCTGCGGATGTCCTGCAGGCCGCCACGGCGCACCAGATAGCGGCCAGCGGCCTGAATGGCGTCGTGGGGGTCGCGGATGTCGCCGGCGCCCACGCCGGGCTGGGCCCAGGTGGTGGGCAGGAACTGCATCGGTCCCTGCGCATTGGCCACCGATATGCCGTCGATGCGGCCCATGCCGGTCTCCACCAGATTGATCGCCGCCAGCACTTCCCAGTCGATGCCGGTGGCGGCGGCAGCCTTGCGGTAGTGGGCCAGCAGCTGCTCCGCCGGTGCGGGCGGGATGATCCGCCAGGCCGGCAGCGCGCGCAGCCCTGGGTGCCCCCGGTGCATCGCCAGAAATTCCCGCCGTGCCGCCAGGTGGCGTTCCACCACCGGCCGCCAGCGCGGCGGCAGCGCCGCCAGCACCGCTGTGGCGCGCTCCGGTTCGCGGGAGAGCACCCGATAGATCACCTGCTGCTGATGGCCCAGCCGGGGCAGGGATGCGGCCGGCGTGCCTGGATCCCGCAGGGCATTCTCCAACCCCGCCAGCAGTCGGGCGGTGGCCTGGGGATCGACGGGTACCAGCGGGTAGTGGCGACCATCGCTCTGGCGGGGCAGGGCCGGGTCGGTGGGCAGCGCGATCAACGCATCGCTCTCGACCGTGGCGGGCTGGGGAGCGCCGGAGCTGGTGGCGTCCGCTGGAGTGGACTGGCCCGGTTCGCGCGGGCCGGGGTCGATGGCCAGAGCGGCGCCAAGACTGAGCACCGCAGCGGCCAGCACGGTGGCGCGGAGTGGAGGGATGGCCATGGGGAGCAGCCGCGGCGGATCAGACGCTACCGGCTGCGTTTGCCGAGGCCGCTGGGGCGTGCCAGCGTCGGGTCGAGGGCGGCTGTGGCCTCCACGCAGGCCAGCAGGGTTTCGGCGGCGTAATTGCGGTGGAACTGGCCCAGTTCCAGACCGAGCTCCAGGGCGTCCAGCCGGGCCCTGGCGGTCTGACAGCGGCTCACCTTCTCCTCCAGGCGGCTGCTCTGCAGCAGCTGGCTGCAGGCGGAGGCCAGGGTGGAAAGCAGGGCTGCGACGCCGCAGATCCAGCGCCAGGAGGGGGATTGCAGGCCCAGCAGTTTGGTGAGTTCGCTGGTGAAGCTCTGACCTCCCAGGGCTGGCGCGGCGGTCAGCACCGCCGCCAGGGTGCTGGCTGTCACTGCCAGGCCGCTGAGGCGCAGCTGACGGGGCTGGTTGCGCCGCAGGAACCGCTCCAGCTGCTCCCGCTGGCGCCGCAGTTCGATCAGCAGCCGATCGGGCTCATCGGGGAGCGCCGAGGGGAGCTGGTTGCCGGGCTGAAGGGTGGAATCGGCCATGGGTGCTGGTACTGCCGCGGCGTGATCCCAGTGTGGAGAGAACGGGCCAGGCGGCAACCTGTGCGCGTTGGCTGGCTTAGGCCGGAGCCTGGCCGTTCAGCCTCTGGGCGAGCAGGCCAAGGGGCCAGGCCAGGGCCACCAGGGCAGTGGCGACGGCGCAGAGCAGCGGTTCGCTGGCCGCCATGCCCGCCAGGAAGGCAAGCGATACCGCCCCCACCAACAGCGGTGGCAGCGGGTAGGCCCAGCAGCGGAACGGGCGCGCCAGCTCCGGTTCGCGTCCACGCAGGGCCACCAGGCAGCAGATCCCTGTCAGGGGCAGGGCCACATAGAGCACGGCGCCGAGGCTGAGCAGGCGCTCGAAGGAGCCGGCGAGCAGCAGCAGGGCGCTGGTGCCGCTGGTGAGCAGCAGGGCCGTCACCGGCGTGCCACCGGCATTCACGCTGGTGGTGAGCGGCGGCAGCAGGCCGGCGCGGCCCAGCCCGAGCAGAATCCGCGGCGCGGCCATCACCACGGTGTTGATCAGGCCGAGCAGGGCCAGCAGGGCCACGGCGGTGATCAGCGCGCCGCCTGCCCGGCCCACCAGCGCCTCGGCCGCCAGGGCCGCCGGCAGCGGCGAGCCCGCCAGCAGCGGTAGCGGCAGCACGTGCAGCAGGGCGGCGTTGATCAGCAGGTAGAGGGCGGTCACCGACAGCACGCCGCCGATCAGGGAGCGGGGCAGGTCGCGCTCGGGCTGGCTGAACTCCTCGGCGAAGTACACCGGGCTGGCCCAGCCGTCGTAGGTGGTGATCACCGCCTGCAGGGCCACCACCGCAGCGGCCAGCAGGTGGCGCCAGTTTCCGACTGGTGCCACGACCACCGTGGCAGCGCCGGAGCTCGCCTGCAGAGGCAGGACGGCTGGGCCCGGAAGCAGGAAGCAGCCCGCCACCAGGGCCAGCAGGGCGCCGGCCTTGGCCAGGCTCAGCCATTCCTGGCTGGCGCTACCGGCCCGCAGACCGCGCAGCTGAATCAGGCTGAACAGCGCCAGCACCGCGAGGCCGATCAGCTGCCCAGCCAGCTGCCCAGCCAGCCGACCGGGCAGGCCCTGCAGCCAGCTGACCGGCAGCAGTGCCTGGCCGTAGTCACCCACGGTGGTGGCCACCCAGGCCAGGCCGATGCAGTGGGCCAGCCAGTCGGCCCAGCCCACCAGCAGGGCGGCGCGGGGGCCGAAGGCCCGTTCGGCGTAGACGGTCCAGCCGCCGGTGCGGGGCAGAGCCGCCGCCAGTTCGGCGGCACAAATCGCCCCCAGCAGGGCGTAGAGGCCACCGGCGAGCCAGATCGCCAACACTAGTGATGGTGTGGGCAGCTGGGCTGCTACCACCCCTGGTGTTCGCAGGATGCCGGCGCCGATGGTGCCGCCCACCGCCCCGGCCAGGCCGAACCCCAGCCCGAGGATGTTCAGCAGCCTGCCTGGGGATGGCTCGGCCATCAGGGTCGGGTGGCGAGCACGGCGAAGAAGGGATCGCCGTGGCCGCCGATCCAGCCCAGGGGCCCCTCGGCGCGGGTGGCTTCGGCGATCAGCTCGGGCCGAGGCCACCCCTGGGCGATCAGCACCCGCGCCACCGTCGCCAGCCGCTCCCCGTCACTGGCTTCCGCCCAGATCTGCGGGGCCTTGGTCGGAAACAGGCGATTGCTGAAGGCCACGATCAGCTGGCCGCCCGGCCGCAGGCAGCGCAGCAACTCGGCGGCCACCGCCTCGGGCTGCTGCAGGTACTGCCAGCCGGCCACGATCAGGGCCGCGTCGAGGCTGGCATCCGCCAGTGGCAGCCGCTGGTCAGCATTGAGATTCTGCACCCAGTGGCGATCCAGCCGCGGGTTGGCCTGCAGCTCCCGCTCGTTCAAGCCGTGGCCGATCACTTCGCCGTAGTGAACGTCGGCCGGCAGGTGGCTCACCCAGCTGCTCATCAGATCGAGCACTACAGCCCCGGCCGCAATCCGGTCCCGGTAGAGCCGGGTGAGCCGGCTGCGGAAAGCTGCATCCAGGTGGTGCACGAAGCGGGGCTCGGCGTAGAAGAGCGCGTCGTCGCTCTCATCGTGTTTGCGCCGTTCGGCCGCGCTCAACACCGGGGTGGTGGCCATCGCTGCAGCGGTGCGGAGTGACGTGGTCATCCTGGCGGGAGCGGTTCAGCTGCCGCGCGTTTGCACGAACAGGTGCATCTGCGGGCTGCCGGGGCTCACCGGTACTTCCTTCACCGTGAGGTACGGCTGGCCCTTCACCAGTTCGCTGAGTTTGCGGAAGCCGTAGCTGCGGGCATCGAACGAGGGGTCGTTCTTCTGGAGCAGGCTGCCCACCATTCCCAGGGGTGCCCAGCCGTCGTCCTGGGTGACGGCGCTGATCGCCTCGCACAGGAACGGTTTCAGCGGCGGGGCGCCCTCATCGTGTGGCTCGGCCGCCGCCCGTCTGCCGCCACCGCGCCGGAGCAGGTCGGTGTAGAGAAAGCGGTCGCAGGCGGCCACGAAGGGTTTGGGGGTCTTGCGCTCGCCGAAGCCGATCACCAGCAGCCCCTGTTCGCGGATGCGGGTGGCCAGGCGGGTGAAGTCGCTGTCGGACGACACCAGGCAGAAGCCATCCACCCGGCCGCCGTGCAGCAGGTCCATGGCGTCGATGATCAGGGCGGAATCGGTGGCGTTCTTGCCGCTGGTGTAGCTGAACTGCTGCACCGGCACGATCGCGTGCACGTTGAGCACGTCCTTCCAGCTGCCCAGCTGGGGGGTGGTCCAGTCGCCGTAGGCCCGCTTCACCGTGGCGGTGCCCACCTGGGCCACCTCGGCCAGCAGGTCGCTGATCACCGCCGCCTGGGCGTTGTCGGAGTCGATCAGCACCGCCAGGTTGGGGGCGTCGCGGTTCATCGGCCGCCGCCGCCGGCCCGCCAGCTGCGCTCCAGCAGCTGCAGGGGGTGCAGCACCGGCTGGGGATGGCCGCCTTCCTCGAGGTGGCGGCGGATCTGCAGCGTGCAGCCGATGTTGGCGCTGGCCACCAGCGCCGCGCCGCTGCCGCCCAGATCATCCGCCTTGATCCGGCCCAGCTCGGCGGCCTCCTCGGGCTGCACCAGGTTGTAGATGCCGGCGCTGCCGCAGCACACGCCGGCCTCCGTGGCTTCGCGCAGCACCAGATTGGGAATGCGCCCCAGCAGGGCCCGCGGCTCGGCGCTGATGCCCTGGCCGTGCAGCATGTGGCAGGCGTCGTGATACGCCACCGCCAGCGGTCGCTCGGCACTGGCCGGGCTGCCGTCGGCATGGGACAGGGGCGCCAGGGCGGCGGTGAAGGCCTCGCTCAGGCCCAGGCGCTGCAGGAACTGGTGCACATCCAGCACCCGCTCGGCGAAGGCACTGCCCCGCTCGGCCCAGACGGGATCGGCGGCCAGGATGGCGTCGTAGTGCTTGAGGGTGTGGCCGCAGCCGGAGGCCGCCACCAGCACCGCATCGAGCGGCTCCTCTCCGGCCGGGCGCCCCGGGCCCACCGCCGCCGCGAAGCTGTCGATCACGGCGGTGGCCAGCTCCCGTGTCTGCGTCAGTTCGCCCTGGTGATGGGTGGCGGCGCCGCAGCAGCCCTGCTCCGGCGGGATCACCACTTCCACGCCGTTGGCACTCAGCACCGCCACCGCCGCTGCGTTCACGTCGGGGTCGAACAGGCGCTGCACGCAGCCCAGCAGCAGCCCCACCCGGGCCCGCTTGCTGCCCTGGGCGGGCACCACCAGCGGGAAGGAATCGGTGAAGGCCTCGGGGGCCAGGGGCGGCAGCAGCCGCTCCATCGCCTCGACCTGTGGCCCGAACAGCCGGGTGAGGCCGCTGCGGCGGGCCAGGCCCTGCAGTGGCGTGCCGGCATAGGCCCGCAGCGGTGTGAGCAGGGCCCGCAGCCGCTGGGGGTAGGGCAGCAGGGCAAACAGCAAGCGGCGGAAGGCCCGCTGGGCCGGGCTGCGCAGCTCGGGGGCATTGAGCTGGGGCCGGGTGGCCTCGATCAGCTGGTCGTAGCGCACCCCCGAGGGGCAGGCCGTCACGCAGGCGAAGCAGCCCAGGCAGGTGTCGAAATGGCTGGCCACCGTGGCGTCGAGCGTCAGCTCACCGGCGGCGATCGCCTTCAGGGCGTGGATGCGGCCCCGCGGTGAATCCATCTCCGTGCCCAGCACCCGGTAGCTGGCGCAGGTGGGCAGGCAGAAGCCGCAGTGCACGCAGGGGTCGGTGGCGCCTGCAGGCATGGTGGGACTTGGGGAACCGAGACCGCTCATGGCTGGCAGTCTGGCGCCGCAACACCCAGATCCCTGGCCAAGGTGTTCAGGCGATGGTCAGCTGTCCTGAGCGAGCAGCGCGTGAGCCGTGCCGAGGCCAGCAGGTGGGCATCCACGTAGCCGATTCCACGCCCCATCAGCTGCGCCTGCTCGACCAGCAGCAGCACTTCCTGATCGCTCGCCACCGTGGCTGCAGGCAAGCCATGCAGCCGCTCCAGTACCTGAGCGCGATGGTGGAGATAGGCGCAGGCGAGTTCGCCGATCACCCAGGGATGCATCTCCACAGCGCTGGCCCGCACGCTTCCTTGAGCAGGGCGGTGCGCTACAGCTCGCCGCATTGCTGCTGGGCCTGGGCCAGCAGCTCATCGTCCAAGGTCACGGTGGTGGGGATCGCGCCCTGCCTCCTCACCCCCCGAAGTGGCGGATCACCGCATCGGCGAAGCCGCTGCAGCTCACCGGCTCCACGGGAGGCTCCATCAGGCGGGCCAGGTCATAGGTGACCTCCCGGTTGGCGATGGCGGCGCTGAGGCCGGCGGTGATCAGGTCGGCCGCTTCCTGCCAACCCATGAATTCGAGCATCATCACGCCGCTGAGGATCACCGAGCCGGGGTTGATCCGATCCAGGCCGGCGTGCTTCGGCGCCGTGCCGTGGGTTGCCTCGAAGATGGCGGCGCTGTCGCCGATGTTGGCGCCGGGGGCCATGCCCAGGCCGCCCACCACCGCCGCGGCAGCGTCGCTCACGTAGTCGCCGTTGAGGTTGAGGGTGGCCAGCACCGAATACTCCTGGGGCCGCGTCTGGATCTGCTGGAAGATGCTGTCGGCGATGCGGTCATCCACCATCACCAGCGCCTTCCACTGGCCATTGCCGTGGCTGGCGCCGATCGCTTCGAGCACACCCTTCACCTCGGCGCAGATCGCCTCCTTCTTCTCCGGCGTGAGCGCGTCGTAGCCGGGATCGACCATGCGGGCGTTGGCCTCCACGCTCAGGCCAGGGTTGCGATCGGCGTTGTCGAGAATCCAGCTCTCGCGCTCGGTGACACACGCATCCCGGAACTCGGTGGTGGCCAGCTCGTAGCCCCAGTCGCGGAAGGCGCCCTCGGTGAACTTCATGATGTTGCCCTTGTGCACCAGGGTGACGTGGCGCTTGTCGCCCTCGAGGCGCAGGGCGTGCTGGATCGCCTTGCGGATGTGGCGCTGGCTGCCGTGCTTGCTCACCGGCTTGATGCCGATGCCTGAGCCCGCGGGGATGCGGCGGTTGCCGAGCTTGCCGTTGGCCGGGATCACCACCTCATTGAGGTGCTTGATCAGCTCGAGGCATACCGGATCAGTGGCTTCCCACTCGATCCCCATATAGATGTCCTCGGTGTTCTCGCGATACACGATCACATCGAGATCCTGGGGCCGCTTGTGGGGGCTGGGGGTGCCTTCGTAGTAGCGGCAGGGGCGCACGCAGCAATAGAGATCGAAGATCTGGCGCAGGGCCACGTTCAGGGAGCGGATGCCACCGCCGATCGGGGTGGTGAGCGGGCCCTTGATGGCCACGCCGTAGGTGCGGATCGCCTCGAGGGTGTCCTCCGGCAGGTACTGGTAGGTGCCGTAGAGGTCGCAGGCCTCATCGCCGGCGTACACCTTGAACCACTCGATCCGCCGTTCGCCGCCGTAGGCCTGGGCCACCGCCGCATCGAGCACCTTCTGGGTGGCGGGCCAGATATCCACGCCGGTGCCATCGCCACGGATGAACGGGATGATCGGGTCGTTTGGCACCACCGGCTGGCCGTTCTCGAAGCGAATCGCCGTGCCCGCGCTGGGGGGCGTGAGTTTGTCGTATTGCGCTGAGCTGGTAGCCATTCCTGCGTCACGGACGTTCCAGCGAGCCTAGGTTTCAAAGATCAGCGGTTCTGCTCAGGGGAAACGGCATGAACGCTGCCGACCAGGCCCGGAATCTGGAATGGGCCCAGGCGATCGCCTCGGTGGCCGCCCTGTTCCGCAGCCAGTTCCCAGCGGCCCGCGCCAACCTCACCCCCTGGCGCGACGACCCGCTCACCCGGGCCTGGGCTGAAGCCGAGAGCGTGGATCTCTCCTTTCACTTCCCGGGGTGGAACCCCCGCAACCAGTGCCGCTCGGTGCTGCTGCAGCTGCGCCTCGACGCGGCGCCCGCCAGCGGCCGGCCGCGGCTGCTGGGGGTGGTGGTGCGCGGGCTCACCTATGAATCGGAGCGCTGGCGGCTGGCCACCGTGGGCGACTGGCAGCCCAGCGGCAGCCACCTGCCCGATGCGGCGGTGGCGCTCAAGCTGCAGAGCGTCTGCCGCGACCTGTTCGATCTGTTCAATGGCGCTGGTGCTGATGCCGCCGCGGCCTGAAGGGCAGCGGGTACTTCTTTTGACCAGAGCAACCGCACGTCACCAGAGCAACCGCACCGGATAGCGATGAATCTGGGGGTCTGGGGTCACTAGGACCAGGCCGTTGTCGATGGCCTGACAGATCAACATCCGATCAAAAGGGTCGCGATGGTGATCGGGGAGCTTCGGAAGGTGGCGCAGAGCGTCCTCCTCCAGGGGCAGGGGGAGCACGCCATGGCGTTGCCGTTCCTTCCGCGCATAGCTGGCGGGGTCGTCCGGCAGGGGCAGCCTTCCGGCCAGTGCTTTCACCGTGAGCTCCCACTGGCTCACCACACTCAGATAGACCGGCACGGCCGGATCCACCACGGCTTCGCGGGCCGCTGTTGAGAGTTCATTCGGGGTGCGCACCATCCACAGGAAGGTGCAGGTATCGAGCAGCAGCCCGGCGCCATCCCGCATGGGGCTCAAGGTGTCTGCCCTTCAAAGGCCGCCTGCAGGTCGGCGGGCAGTGGTTCGAAGAAAGCTGCTGGGATGGGCGTGCCGGCGTCGTCGGCCTGGCCCAGGGGGCGGGGTGCCGTGGGCAAGGGCGGTTGCGTGGGCCGCAGTTCGGCGATCGGACGGTTGCGGCGGGTGATCACCAGATGTTCCCCCTGCTCCACCCGGTCGAGCAGGGCCGAAAACTGGGCCTTGGCCTGCTGGGCGCTGACCGGGCCGGTGCAGCTTGCTGGCCGTGGGTGCTCGTGCGCCATCGCCCATTCCTGAACAGCTGATTTTCTGACCAGTCAACAGGCTAGGTACCTGACCTGTGCCCTGTTGTCCGCGGCGTAATCCTTCGCAACCTTGACGGCGCTGGGGCGGAGACCGCACCTAACTTGGCCTCTCGCTCCCGTTGCGCCCTCGCCTGGCCATGCCCGTCGCCCTCGCTTCCCAGTTGCGTGAAGGCACCAAGAAGTCGCACACGATGGCCGAGAACACCGGCTTCGTGAGCTGCTTCCTCAAGGGCGTGGTCGACAAGGCCAGCTACCGCACCCTGGTGGCCGATCTCTACTTCGTGTATGACGCGATGGAGCAGGAGATCGGCAGGCTGCGGGCCGCCGGCCATCCCGTGGTGGGCCCGGTGGGTTTCCCTGAGTTGAACCGCCGCGAGAGCCTGGAGCAGGATCTCGCCTTCTACTTCGGCGATGGCTGGCGCAACAGCGTGAAGGCCACCCCGGCGGCGCAGGAGTACGTGGCCCGCCTCCACCAGGTGGCGGCTGAGGCTCCCGAGCTGCTGGTGGGCCATCACTACACCCGCTACATCGGTGATCTCTCCGGCGGTCAGATTCTCAAGAACATCGCCCAGAAGGCGATGAACCTCGGTGAGCACGATGGCCTGCGCTTCTACGAGTTCGACGCCATCCCCGACGAGAAGGGTTTCAAGACCAACTACCGCTCCACCCTCGACAACCTGCCGATCGATCAGGCCATGGCCGATCGCATCGTCGAGGAGGCCAACCACGCCTTCCACCTGAACATGAAAATGTTCCAGGAGCTCGAGGGCAACCTGATCGCCGCCATCGGCAAGGTGCTGTTCGGTTTCCTCACCCGCCGCCAGCGCTCCGGCAGCACGGAGGCGGTGGCCGCCTGAGCCAGCCAGGGGGCTGACCGGCGGCACGGGCTACGCCAGAGTCGGCCCGTCTTGCTCGCGCCAGCCCTTGCGTTCCCTCCGCTTCCTGGTGCCCGGCACCAGCGGTCGCTTCCGCTGCGGTGGCCTGCTGGTGGAGCAGCAGACCGCCCGTCTGCTGACCGAGCTGGTGCCCACCGAGCTGGTGACCTACCGGCAGCGGGAGCCTGGTCTGCCCTTTCTGGCCGATCTGCTGCGGGCTGAGCCTCGCGGCAGCACGGCGGCTGATCGGGCCCTCTGGATCGTGAGCTGGGGGTTCGATGTGCCGCGCCAGCTGCGGGCCCTGCGGGGCCGGCCGGTGGCCTATCACGCCCACAGCAGCGGCTACGGCTTCAGCCTGCCGCCGGGGGTGCCGGTGCTGGCGGTCAGCCGCAACACACTCGGCTACTGGGGCCAGTGGGCCAGCCGCAACCCCCTGTTTCTGGTGCCCAATGCTCTGGAGGAGCGCTGGCTGGCCCGGGGCGATCGGCCCCTCAACCTGGGCGGTGAGACCGCGCCCGGCGGCCGCTCGATTGATGTGCTGGTGCAGCGGCGCAAGTGCAGCGCCTACGTGCTGGAGCGGCTGGTGCCGGCCCTGCGCGCCCGCGGCCTGGCGGTGGTGGTGCAGGAGGGCTGGGTGGACGATCTGGTGGATCTGTTCAACAGCGCCAAGGTGGTGCTCTACGACTCTGCTGATCACTGGCGCTGCAGCGGCGTGAGCGAGGGTTTCGGTCTGCCGCCGCTGGAGGCCCTGGCCTGCGGTTGCGTGCTGTTCAGCAGCTTCAACCACGCCCTGGCCGACACCCTCGATCCCGGCGTCACCGCCCACCAGATCGGTGCCGGCACGCTGGCCGCCGATGTGGAGAGGATCGCCGCGGCGGTGGCCGATCCGGGCCCCTGGCTGCCGTCACCGCGCCGACTGGAGGCGCTGCTGGAGGACTTCAGCGAGCCGCGGCTGCGGGAGCGCTGGCGTCAGGCGCTGGCGGCGATCAACGCTCACCTGGATCGCCTCCAGGCCGGCGAGCTCCCCCTGCGGGCGCCGTCGCTGCTGGAGCTGCGAGCCAGGCGCTGGCGGCAACGCTTGAGCCAGCGTTTGCCCGCGGGCCTGACGCGCCACCTTGCCTAGGGTCGGACCCATGAGCGCGTTTCTTGCCGGCCTCAACGACGCCCAGCGCCGGGCGGTGGACCACCACACCGGGCCCCTGCTGGTGGTGGCCGGTGCCGGCAGCGGCAAGACGCGCGCCCTCACCCACCGCATCGCCCACCTGGTGGGCCACCACGGCGTGGATCCGGCCGAGCTGCTGGCCGTCACCTTCACCAACAAGGCCGCCCGCGAGATGAAGGAGCGGCTGGAGCTGCTCCTGGCCCAGAAGCTTGCCCAGAGCCAGTTCGGCCAGCCCTGGAGCACCCTGCCGGCGGTGGAGCAGCGCCAGCTGCGCTCGCGCATCTACCGCGAGGTGATCAAGGACCTGTGGATCGGCACCTTCCACGCCCTGTTCGCCCGGTTGCTGCGCTTCGACATCGACAAGTTCAAGGACCCGGAGGGCCTGAGCTGGACCCGCCAGTTCTCGATCTACGACGAGGGCGACGCCCAGAGCCTGGTGAAGGAGATCGTCACCCAGGAGCTGGGCCTCGACCCCAAGCGCTTCGAGCCCAAGAAGGTGCGCTGGGCGATCAGCAACGCCAAGAACCAGGGCTGGCTGCCGGATCAGATGGAAGCGAAGGCCGAGGGGATGCGCGGCCGCAAGGAGGCGGAGGCCTATCGCCTCTACCGCCGCGCCCTCGCTGCCAACAACGCGCTCGACTTTGACGACCTGCTGCTGCTGCCGGTGCAGCTGCTGCGCCAGAACGAGCAGGTGCGCCACTACTGGCACCGGCGCTTCCGCCACGTGCTGGTGGATGAATACCAGGACACCAACCGCACCCAATACGACCTGATCAAGCTGTTGGTCACCGATGGCCGCGATCCGGAGGCCTTCACCGACTGGAGCGGTCGATCGGTATTCGTGGTCGGTGACGCTGATCAGAGCATCTACAGCTTCCGCGCCGCCGATTTCACGATCCTGATGGGCTTTCAGGACGACTTCGGTGACGGCGCCCCCGACGACGCCACCCGCACGATGGTGAAGCTGGAGGAGAACTACCGCTCCACCGCCACGATCCTGGAGGCGGCCAACGCCCTGATTGCCCATAACTCCGAGCGGATCGACAAGGTGCTGCGCCCCACCCGCGGCGAGGGCGAACCGATCACCCTCACCCGCTGCGACGACGAGATCGCCGAGGCCGAGGCAACCGTGCATCGCATGCGCATGCTCGACGCCGCCCATGACGAACTGCGCTGGGGCGACATGGCCGTGCTGTATCGCACCAACGCCCAGTCGCGGGCGATCGAGGAATCGCTGGTGCGCTGGGGCATCCCCTACATCGTGGTGGGGGGTCTGCGCTTCTACGACCGGCGTGAGATCAAGGACGTGCTCGCCTACCTCAAGCTGCTGGTGAATCCGGCCGACACGGTGAGCCTGCTGCGGGTGCTGAACGTGCCCCGGCGCGGCATCGGCAAGACCACGATCGAGCGGCTCACCGACGCTGCGGGCCAGCTGGCCATTCCCCTCTGGGACGTGGTGAGCGATGCCGAGGCCGTGCGGTCCCTGGGGGGGCGCTCGGCCAAGGGGCTGCTGCAGTTCTGTGAGCTGATCAATGATCTGCAGCGCTCGGCCCTGGACGCGCCGCCCTCGGAGCTGGTGCAGAAGGTGATGGAGCAGAGCGGCTACCTGGCGGAGCTGATCGCCGCCGGCACCGATGAGGCGGAAGACCGGCGCCGCAACCTCAACGAGCTGGTCAATGCCGCCCTGCAGTACCAGGAGGAGAACGAGGAGGGATCGCTGGAGGATTTCCTGGCCTCCGCCGCCCTGGCCAGCGACGCCGACTCCAAGGACACCGACCAGGACCGGGTCACCTTGATGACCCTGCACGCCAGCAAGGGGCTGGAGTTTCCGGTGGTGTTCCTGGTGGGGATGGAGCAGGGGCTGTTCCCCAGCTACCGCTCCCTCGACGATCCGGCCTCCCTCGAGGAAGAACGGCGGCTCTGCTACGTGGGGATCACCCGGGCCAAGGAGCGGCTGTTTCTCTCCCATGCCAGCGAGCGGCGCCTGTGGGGGGGCATGCGCGAGCCGGCCGTGCCCTCGGTGTTTCTGGCGGAGCTGCCGGAGGAGCTGGTGCAGGGGGATGTGCCCCGCAGCGGCGGTGCGGCGATCCGGCGCGAGCAGCGGCTCGATCGCCTCACCCGGGTCGACCGGGAGGACAGCCTGCGGGTGGCCGGCGGCGGCGACGCCGGTGCCCCCACCAATGCCGTGCGCAGACGCTCCCCAGCGGCGGCCGGCAAGGCCTGGGCAGTGGGTGATCGCCTGCGCCACGCCGCCTTCGGCGAAGGGCGGGTGACCCATCTGTTCGGCAGCGGCGAGAAGATCTCCCTGGCCGTGAAGTTTGAGGGGATGGGACCAAAGATCCTCGACCCCCGCCTCGCGCCGATCGAGCCCATGCAGCGCTGAGAACGGCGTGGACGTTCCCGGCATTCCCGCTTCCCTGCCGGCCGTGCTCCAGGCCGTGGCCCGCCAGCAGCGGCTGGCCCTGGTGGGGGGGGCCGTGCGCGATCTGCTGCTGCACCGGGTGCACAACGACCCCTGGCGGGGCGTGCCCGATCTGGATCTGGTGGTGGAGGGCCGCGCCAGCGATCTGGTGGGGCGGTTGGAGCGGGAGCTGGCCCCCGGGGCCCTGCGGGCTGCCCAGGAGCACGGCGCCTACGGCACGGTGGAGCTGGAGCTGGTGATCGAAGGGCAGCCGGTGCTGCTGGATGTGGCCTCCGCCCGCGCCGAGACCTACCCCCAGCCGGCGGAGAACCCGGTGGTGCGCTTCGGGGCCCTCGCCGACGACCTGGCCCGCCGGGATTTCAGCATCAACGCCATGGCCCTGGATCTGGCCAGTGGCGAGCTGCTCGATCCCCATGGCGGCCAGCTGGATCTGCAACGGCGCCAGCTGCGGCTGCTGCACGCCGGCAGCCTGCGCGACGACCCCACCCGGCTGGTGCGCGGCGCCCGCTACGCCGCCCGGCTGGGCTTTGTGCTGGAGCCCGAAAGCGCCGAGCAGGCCTGCGCCACGTTGGCGGCCTGGCCCTGGGCCTGGCGGTCGGGGGATTCGCCGGGCCGGGCGCCGGCGGCCCTGGGCACCCGCCTGCGCATGGAGCTGGAGCTCTTGCTGGAGCGCGAGCCCTGGCAAGCCGCTCTGGCGGTGCTGCAGCGCTGGGGTGGGCTGGTCCTGCTGGATGGCCAGCTTCAGCACGACCGGCACTGGCGGCGGCGGCTGTGGTGGGCGCAGCGCCTGGGCCTGCCGCTGCTGGCGGCGCTGGTGGCCGGTTCGGCCGATCCCCTGGCCCTGGCCGAGCGGTTGCAGCTGCCCCACCGCCAACACCGGCTGCTGGCCCAGCTGCTGGAGCTGCGCCGCCGCCTGGCCAGCGCCGCACCCGAGCCTGCCGCTGCCGATGGCTGGTGCGCCCTGCTGGAGGCGCCAGGTCTGTCGGCTGAGGCGGTGGCCCTGGCCCTGGCCCTGGGGGAGCGGCCGCGGCGGCCGCTGCTGCGCTGGCTGCTGCGCTGGCGCTTCCTTAAACCGGCCTGCACAGCCGAGCAGCTGCTGGCGGCCGGCTGGCGGCCAGGCCCTGCACTCGGGGCCGAATTGCGCCGTTTACGCTCGCTCCGGCTGGCTGAGGAGCGCTGCTGATGTCAGAGCGGGCGGTGGTGGTGGCGGTGCCGGCGCGGCTGGCCTCGTCGCGGCTGCCGGGCAAGGTGATGGCCGACATCGGCGGCCGGCCGATGCTGCGCCATGTGCTGGAGCGCTGCCGCCTGGTCAGGGGCGTGGCGGCGGTGCTGGCCTGCAGTGACAGTGCTGAGGTGCTGGAGGCTGTACGCGACTGGGGCTTTGCCGGCCTGGCCACCGCTGAGGCCTGCAGCAGCGGCAGTGAGCGGCTGGCTTCGGTGGTGGATCAGTTGGTGGCGGCCGCTGGTGCGCTGCCCGAGCACACCCTGGTGATCAACGTGCAGGGCGATCAGCCCCTGCTGGATCCGGCGATCATCGAGGCGATGGTGGCCCGGGCTGCGGATCCCGCCGGCGGCTGGCAGCCTGTGATCACTCCCGTGTATCCGCTGGTGGCGGAGAAGATCCACGACCCGAACGTGGTGAAGGTGCTGCGGGCCGGCGATGGCCGGGCGATCACCTTCTCCCGCAGTGCCCTGCCCCATGTGCGCGACCTGCCCCCGGAGCAGTGGCCAAGCCGCACCACCCACTGGGGCCATGTGGGCATCTACGGCTACCGGGCCGATGTGCTGGCCGGCTGGAGCGGGCTGCCGCCCTCGCCGCTGGAGGAGCTGGAGAAGCTCGAGCAGCTGCGCCTGATCGAGGCTGGGATCCCGATCGCCACCTTCGCGGTGGAGGTCGACTGCTTCTCGGTCGACACCCCCGAGCAGCTGGAGCAGGCGCGCCAGCTGGTGGCAGCCCGGCAGGCCAGCTGAGCGGATCAGCCGTTGCCCTCGCGCCAGCCGTTGTGGTGCAGCTCCCGCAGCAGGCCCTGACTGGCCAGCAGCGCCTCGGTGAGTTCCCGTAGGGCACCATCGCCGCCGCGGCTGCGCAGCACCCAGTCGGCCTGGCGGCGCAGGCCCCAGGCCCCATTGGCCGGACTCACCAGCAGGCCGGTGACGGGCCGCACCGCCAGGTCGTTGAGGTCGTCGCCGAGGAAGGCGGTGGCCTCCCGGGCCATGCCCAGTTCACTGTGCAGCTGGGTCAGGCCGACCTGCTTGTCGCCCACGCCCGTGCGGCAGTGCTCGATGCCCAGGTGGCGGGCCCGCTGCTCGATGGCGCCGCTGCGGCCGCCGCTGAGCAGGGCCACGGCGATGCCGGCGCGCTGCAGCATGCGCACCGCCAGGCCGTCACGCACATCGAAGCGCTTCACCACCCGGCCGTCCTCGTCGTAATGGAGACCGCCGTCGGTGAGCACCCCATCCACGTCGCACACCAGCAGGCGGATGGCGCGCAGGCGCGGCCACAGCAACCGGCCCCGCAGGCGTGACCGCAGAGCCAGGCCGCTCAGGCTTGCCATTTCAGTGCCCCCTCACAGCGTGCTCACCGCCATGCCGCCTTCCACGGCCTCCCGGATCGCCAGCAGCTGCACCAGCAGCGCCTCCAGCCGGTGCAGCGGCACCATGTTCGGCCCGTCGCTCAGGGCATTCTCGGGGTCGGGGTGCACCTCCATGAACAGCCCGTCCACCCCCACCGCCACGGCGCCGCGGGCCAGGGGCGCCACGAACTCCCGCTGGCCGCCAGAGCTGCTGCCCCGACCCCCCGGTTGCTGTACCGCATGGGTGGCATCAAAGATCACCGGGCAGCCCAGGGCCTGCAGCTGGGGCAGGCTGCGGTAGTCCACCACCAGGGTGTTGTAGCCGAAGCTGCTGCCCCGCTCGGTGAGCCACAGCCGCCCGCTGCTGGCCTCCAGGCCGCATTCGGCCAGCTTGCCCACCACCTGGGCCATATCCCACGGCGCCAGGAACTGGCCCTTTTTCACGTTCACCACCTTGGCGGTGCCGGCCACGGCCTGGGCGGCCGCCTCCAGCAGGTCGGTCTGCCGGCACAGAAACGCCGGGATCTGCAGCACGTCCACCGCCTCGGCGGCGGCGGCGGCCTGGTGGCTCTCGTGGATGTCGGTGAGCACCTTCACCCCGAAGCGCTCGCCCACCTCCGCCAGGATCGCCAGACCCTCCTGGGGGCCAGGCCCGCGGAACGACTTGCCGGAGCTGCGGTTGGCCTTGTCGAAGCTGGCCTTGAACACGTACTCCACACCAAGCCGTCGGCACAGGTCGCTCACCTGCTCGGCCACCTGCAGCACCAGGTCGCGGTTCTCGATCACGCACGGGCCGGCGATCAGGCGGAGAGGGATGCTCATGGGCGAGGTGGGGTGGGTGGCAGCGCGGCAGACCGGGCGGCTCAGGGCCCGGATCGGCTGAAGCCAGCCTGCACCAGATCGTGCAGTCGCAGCAGGCCCTCCAATCGGCCCGGCCGATCCGGATGGACCACCGGCAGCACGGAGATCGCCTGGCGGGGGTTGCGTTCCATCAGCTCCAGGGCCACGGCCGCCAGCTCCTCGGGAGTCACCGTGATCGGATCGGTGGTGGCCATCTCACCAGCGGTCACCCGTTCCCAGTCGGTGGTGCCGTGCCGTTGCAGTGTGCGGCGCAGGTCGCCGTCGGTGATCAGGCCGGCCAGCTGCTGCGGGTCGTCGCTGTGGTGCACCCAGCTGGCGCCCAGGCTGCCCCGGCCCGGGCTGCCGCGGGTGAGGTGGGCGATCACCTGCGGCAGGGACGCCTGGGGATGCAGCGGCGTCAGTTCCGTCGCCGGCACCATCACATCCGCCACGGTGAGGGTGAGCTGACGGCCGAGGGAGCCCGCTGGATGGTTGATGGCGAAATCCACCGACGAGATGCCGGCGCGCTCCATCCACACCGCCGCCAGGGCATCGCCGATGGCCATCGCCACGGCCGTGCTGGCGGTGGGAGCCAGGTTGAGTGGGCAGACCTCCCGGTCCACCGAGCCGTCGAGCACCACATCGCAGCCGCGGGCCAGGCTGGAGCCGATCCGCCCCACCAGGGCGATGCGGGCGGTGCCCCGCCGTCTGAGGTGGGGAAGGATCGCCAGCAGCTCCTCGGTTTCGCCGCTGTTGGAGAGCAGCAAAGCCACGTCGTCGGCGTGCACGATGCCCAGATCGCCGTGCAGGGCATCGACGGGATTGAGGAACACCGCCGTCAGACCGATCGAGGAGAAGGTGGCGGCGATCTTGCGCGCCACGATGCCGCTCTTGCCCACGCCGGTCACCACCAGCTTGGCCCGGCGCTGCCGGCAGGCCTCCAGCTGCTCCAGCGCTCCTTCCACCTGATCCGGATCGAGGCGGGTGGCGGCCGCCGCGATGGCGGCCGCTTCCTCCTGCAGGCAGCGGGTGAGGGCGGTCAAGGGCGATGCCGGTAAGGCGATCATTCTTCCAGGCTTCGTGCTGCAGAGACGACCCTGCCGATGCAGCGTGCTTCGCCGAATCCCAGCGCCGCCAGTTGCTCCAGGCACGCCGGGGCGGTTTCGGCGGGGAGCGCCGCCAGCAGGGGGCCGCAGGTCTGGGGATCGATCAGCAGCTGCCGCAGCCCAGGGCACTCCGCACCGACCAGCTCGATGGTCTGCCCGAGTCGCGCCAGGGCGCGCGCGTTCGCGGGCGCCAGGCTGCTGGCGTGCCCCCGCTCCAGCAGCTCCAGGGCGCCGGGCAGGGCAGGGATCGCATCGGCCTCCAGGTGCACCGCCAGCCTTGCCGGGCCGGCAGCCAGCATTTCGCCGAGATGGCCCAGCAGCCCGAAGCCGGTGATGTCAGTGCAGGCCCGGCAGCCGTGATGCCGCAGCACGGGCACCAGCTCTGCCTGGCTCTGCTGCATCAGGGTCAGCGCCCGGTCGAGCCATTCGGCCCGGGCCGCCGCCGCCATGGCGGCGGCGAACAGCACGCCGGTGCCCAGCGGCCGGGTGAGGATCAGCACCAGGCCTGCCGCCATGGGGCCCTTCGGCCAGTGATCGGCCGGCGCCACGGCCCCGTTCACGCTCAGGCTCACCGCCAGCCCGGCCCCGTCGCGCCCCTCCAGGCTGTGGCCGCCAAGCAGCTCCGCCCCGAACGGTTCCAGCACCGAGCGGATTCCGGCCAGGGTCTGCGCAAGCCACTCCTGTTGCAGCCGCGGCTCCCCCTCGGGCAGGGTCACGATCGCCTGGGCGCTGATCACCCGGCCGCCGCAGGCCCAGATATCGCTGCAGGCGTGCAGGGTGCTGAGGCGTCCGTTCAGCCAGGGGTCATCGACCAGGGCGGGGAAGCCATCAACGCTCTGCAGCAGCAGCTCGCCCCCGGCCAGCTCCCCCACCACGGCAGCGTCCTCCGCCGCTCGCAGCTGGCCGCTTTGGGCCAGCCCCGCCTCCAGGGGGCCGGCGGCCAGTTTGGCGGCGCAGCCGCGGCAGGCCATCGGCTCTCCTGCCGCCATGGCGGCGGGTTGCTGAAAGCGAGCCATGAACTGGCGGTCGATCCGGTCTTTCCAGTGCCACAGCCACCTGGTCGGCCCCAGCGCCAGCCCACCCCACAGGGCCATGGCGCGGGGCTGCTGCGGCCGGCTGCCATCGGCCAGCAGCTGCAGCGCCCGCCGCTGCGGTCGCCAGTGCTGCAGCTCCATGGCTGCCGGGTCTGCTTCTGCTGGGTCTGCGGCGGCCAGACAGCGGGCCAGGTTGGTGGCCAGGGTCGGCGCCGCCCGCACCGCCCATACGCCGGAAGCAGGCCGGGGGGCACCGACCAGCACCCCGCAATCTCCGGTGGCGAACAGCCGCGGCTGACCGAGCACCTGCAGGGTGGACGAGGTGCGGACGCGGCCCGCAGGGTCGCAGGGCAGACCGGCTGCCGCCAGCCAGGCGGGGGCGCGGCTGCCGGTGCAGGCCAGCAGGGCTGTCTCCGCAGCCGTTGCCCGCCGCCGCACCGCAATGCCGGCCTCGCACAGCAGGGCCTCGCCCCGCCGCCCCGCTGCCCGGCTGCCCAGGTGCAGGCTGTCTCCCCGTAGCAGCAGCTCCACCGGCCGTCCGCGGCCGCGCAGGGCCAGGGCCAGTTCCAGCGCGGCGGCCCCGCCGCCGCGGATCGGCAGCGCCGCTTCTGGGGGCGCCGCGTTCAGCCAGTCGAGGAACGGCTCCAGCGGTTTGACGCCGATTGCACCGGCAGCGACGCTGGCAGTGTCCGCGCCTACATCCAGGCTGAGCCAGTCCCAGTGCAGGGGCGGCCTGCCCGCCAGCAGCAGCTGGCGTCGCTCCAGGGCGATGCCGCAGATCTCCGCCTGGATGAAGGTCACCCCCAGCTCGCCGCAGAGATGGCGCAGGTCGATGCTGCAGGCCTCCCGGTCGTAGAGACCTGCCACCAGGCCCGGCACCATCCCCGAGTAGAGGGTCGTGCTGCGGCGGTTCACCAGGGTGATCGCAGCGCCGCCGGGTCGGCTGCGGCCCATCAGCCAGCGCAGCAGCACCAGGGCGTGAGTGTGGCCGCCGCCGGCGAGCAGCAGCTGGCCCGAACGGGGCTGGGGAGACGGGAGCACCGGCTGGGTTCAGAACGGCAGGGGCAGGAACACCTTGCTGGCGAGCGGCGCCAGGAACTGCAGGGCACCGAGGGCCCCGTTCAGGGCCATGGAGCCGACGCCATTGCCGCTGGTGGCTGGCTGGCTGGGGTCCTTGACGACCGCCAGAGCCGCTTCGCGCAGCTGGCTGGCCATGCCAGCCTCGCCCGCGGCGGCATACAGGCCGGCGGCGTAGTCGAAGTCGCTGGCGGCCAGTTGACGCTTGCCCAGCTCGCTGCGGGTGATCGCCCGCGCCAGCCAGCTCACGGCCGCCGCCGGCTCCCGCCGGATCGCCGCGCTGAACCACTGCTCGGCTTCCGGCATCCGGCCCTGACGGGCCGCTTCGACCCCGGCGTTGTGCAGTTCACCGAAGCTGAGCTGGCCGGGGTCCAGTCCCCGGGCGCCCTGCCAGTGGGCCCGGCTCAGGGCGCCGCCGTCGAGCAGGGTGCCGCTCAGATCGGCCTGGCGCAGGTCGGTGCCCTCCAGCCGCGCGCCGCGCAGGTCGGCGCCGCGCAGGGAGGCCCCCAGCAGGCTGGTGAAGCTGAGATCAGCGCCGCCGAGGCGGGCGCCGTCGAGCCTGGCCTGGCCCAGGTTGGCCCGTTGCAGCCGGGCGTTCCGCAGATCGGCATCCTGCAGCTGGGCATGCACCAGATCGGCTCCGGCCAGATCACAGCGGGGGCATCGTTTCTGCTCCAGCAGGCGCATCAGAGCCTCGCTGGCCCCGGCTGCCCCGGGATGGAGCAGGGTGGCGACCAGGATCAGGACGCCGATCCAGATCGAGCGCAGGTCAGGCAGCGTTGCAAGCTCCGGCAGGGGGCGGCGGGGCCCGCTCATGGGTGATCACTGTCCGGATCCGGGGCCACCCTAAGGGCCTCACGGCGCCGGCGGATCAGCAGCTGCAGGCTGCTTCGCCAGCGTTGCCGTGCCCGTCGGGCCGCCGCCGGGTCCATGCCGGCACCGAAACGGCGTTCGGCGTGGCAGCGCACCAGCTCAGCCAGGGGCTCCCTCAGGGCCGGATGGCGCCGCGCCGCCCGCTCGGTGAGCTGCTCGAGAGTCTCTCCCGGTGCCGGTTCGATGCCCACGCCCCGCAGCAGCCGCAGCAGCGCCGCGAGATCCCGCCCCAGGCGGTCGCCGGCGGCGGTTCGCGATCGCAGCAGCGGCAGTGCCAGCCCGAGGGTCAGGGCCACACCGGCCAGGATCAGCCAGCCCAGCAGCCCGCGCCGCCGGCCCAGCAGCCAGGTGAGCAGCGCCTCCTGTCGCGTCTGATCAAAGCCGAGCCACCATCGGCTCCAGGCCATGTCGAGCCCCCACCACTGGCGCTGCAGCCACCGCCATGGCCCCAGCCCCGGGCCGACGGCCGCCTCGCCTGCCGCTGCCGACGCCGGTGCCCCTCCCGCCAGCCAGGCGCTGGGGTCCACCCCCAGCCAGCCCCGCCCCGGCAGCCACACCTCGCTCCAGGCGTGGGCATCGCTCTGGCGCAGTTCCAGGTAGCTGGCCCCGCTCACCGGCACTACCCAGTCACCGCCGCGATAGCCGCTCACCACCCGGCTGGGGATTCCGGCCGCCCGCATCAGCGCGCTGAAGGCGCTGGCGTAATGACCGCAGAACCCCTCCCGTCGCTCGAATAAGAAGACGTCTAGCCCGTTCGGCTCCGGCAGGTTGCCGGGGGTGCGGCTGTAGCGGAAGCCCTGGCTGCGGAACCAGCGCTCAGCCGCCTGCACCCGTTCCAGCGGATCGGGCAACGATCCCCAGCTGCGCCCGAGGGCGAGCAGTCGGGGGTTGCGGTCGAGGGGCAACACCAGATCCACGATCCGGGGCGGCCGCACCTGCCAGTCCGGGAGGCCGGGCTGCTCCAGCAGGCGGTAGCTGCGGCGTTCCAGCGCCGGTCGCAGCAGCCGCAGCTCTCCGGTCGGCTGCGGTCGCAGGCTCGGGTCGAGCGGGCTGGCGGTGCCGCTCCAGGGCACAGCGGTGAAGCGGCTCGGCTCCACCAGCCACACCTGGTCGCCGGCGTTGGCGGCGGTCGGTGGCGGGATCAGGGCAGGTTGTGGGCCGCTGGGAGCCCGTTCGGCGTCGCCATCCCGTAGCCAGCGGCTGCCGTCGAACCGGGAGTGCACCAGCACCCGCCAGTAGCGCTGCGCCGGTGGCGGCGGCCGGTTGGAGCTGAATGCGACCCGCGCCGCCGGCGCGGCATTGTCGACCAGGGTGGCGATCGAGCCCGGATCCAGCGTCTCGCTGAGACCGGTGGCGGCACCACCGGTGGGCCAGCCGGCCCCGGCCCCGAACGGGCCGATGCGCGGTACCAGCAGGAACAGCACCAGCGCCAGCGGCAGGGCGGCAGCCATCACCCGCAGGCTGCGGCGCAGCAGCAGGCGCCAGCCCACAGACAGTCCGCTCTCCAGCTGCAGCAGGCCCGCCAGCGCGAGCACGGCGGCCAGCAGCTGCAGCAGGCTGGGCAGCAGGTCGGGTTGCTGGGCCGCGAGCAGGCCGCAGCCCACCAGCTGCAGCAGGGCCACCAGGCGGCGGCCTGCCCGGTCGCGGGCCTCCAGCAGTTTCAGGCCGGCCATCAGCACCAGCACCAGGGTGAAGATCCCCAGCAGCCAGCTGGGATCGACGCCCACGCAGCCCAGGGTGAGTACCGCCTGGGCCAGCCATTGCAGCCGCCGGGGCGGCAGGACCAGCGCGGGGGTCAACGACACAGGGCAAGGGCCTGCAGGCAGCGGTCGCGGTGCTCCCGGCCCCGGCCGGGGGGGATGCGCTGGCCGGGCAGCTCCAGCCCGAAGCAGGCCCCTCGCCGGCTGTGCTGCCACACCGCCTCACAGAGGTGCTCCAGGGCGCGTTCGTGGGGCACGCCGCCTGCGGGGGTGAGCCGCGGGGTCGCGCTGGCGCTGTCGGCGAACACCTTGGTGAGCCTGCCGCGGCCCTGGGCCAGGGCCTTCCAGGCCAGGCGGGTCTGGCTGTCCTGGGGCCGATGGGGCCGCAGATCGTGCCAGTGCTCGCTTCCCTCGGACGACCCGTGGGTGTGCGGGTCCAGTGCCTGCCGCGCCGTGGCGCTCGGCATCAGGCCCACGGGGCCGCGGCGGCGGGCCGGATAGACCGTCTGCGCCACCGGGGGCTGCCAGCGGCTCCAGCAGACGAACAGGCCCAGCGGCGCGCTGCTGCGGATCAGCAGGGTGCCCGGGTCATGGCGTCCCCGTTGCCCACACCGCCAGGGAAGTGCCAGCTGGGTCTGTCCCGCCTCCAGGCGCTGTGGCGGCAGGGTCTCGCCCCGCGTCAGCCCCAGCGTCACCGCCTCCCGCCGGCAGCTGCTGCGCAGCCGCACCGGGTAGAGCAGCGGTTCATCGGCGAAACCGGCGCGGGGGGTGCCGCAGCTCAGTTCCAGGCCCTGGAGGTTGTCGTGACTGAGGTGCAGAGCCAGCAGCAGCAGCGCCAGCATCAGGTAGCTGAGCAGCAGCGGCCCGTTGCGCTGGGTCTGGATGCCCACCACCAGCAGCAGGCCGGCGCCCGCCAGCCACAGGCCGCCGAACCCCGTCGGCACGATGTACAGATTGCGCAGATCGAGCCGCAGCCGCTCCCCCTGCTGCACCCGCCCGAACCGCTCAGGCCAGGGACGTTGCCGACGCCCTTCAGCGGATCGCATCGACCTGGCCGAGCAGCGTGGCACTCCGTTCTCCGTTGCCCGCCGGGTCGAGCCGATGTTCCGCCACGGCGGTGAACACCGCCTGCACATCGGCCGGTGTCACGAACTGGCGTCCCTCCAGCAGGGCCCAGGCCCGCGCCGCTGCCAGCAGTCCCTGGGAGGCGCGGGGGGAGAGGGGCGCTCCGGGCCGCTCCGCCGCCCGGCTGGCGGTGATCAGATCCAGCACGTAGTCGAGCAGGGTGTCGGCGCTGTGCTGCTGTCGGCAGCGTTGCTGCAATGCCAGCAGATCGGCCGGGGTGCGTGCGCTGGCCATGGCCTCCAGCGCCAGTGCGCCGCCGCTGAGCAGAGCCCGTTCCGCCTCCCGCTCGGGGAAGCCCAGGCTCAGGCGCATCAGGAAACGATCGAGCTGGGATTCCGGCAGGGGGGCGGTGCCCACCTGGTCGAGACCGTTCTGGGTGGCGATCACCATGAAGGGCCGGGGCAGGTCATGGCTGGTGCCATCCACGCTCACCCGGCCGGTGGCCATCGCCTCCAACAGGGCGCTCTGGGTGCGCGGACTGGCCCGGTTGATCTCATCGGCCAACAGCACCTGGCTGAACAGGGGACCTGGCTGAAAGCGGAAGCTGCCGGTGCTGGGGTCGAGCACGTTGATGCCAGTGAGGTCCGCCGGCAGCAGGTCGCTGGTGAAGCTCACCCGTCGGAAGGCCAGGCCGAAGCAGCGTGCCAGGGCCTCCGCCAGGGTGGTCTTGCCGGTGCCTGGCAGGTCTTCCAGCAGCAGGTGGCCGCCGGCCAGCAGGCAGCTGAGGGCCAACCGCACGCTGCGATCCTTGCCCAGCAACACCCGGCCTACAGCCGCCACCAGGTCGTCGAGGCTGCGCTGCGCTGCGGGCTGCGGTGGGGAGGGGGCAGCCACAGGGCGCGGTGCGACGAAGGGCTTGATTCTCGCGTCGCGTCGGAAGCGTTGGTGTGGTGCGTTGGTGCGTTGGGGCGGTGGTGGCGGCACCTAGCGTGCAGGGATGGCCAGCGGCGAAGGAAGCGAGCGCCACGGCGGCAACCTGGCGGCTGCGGCCCGGCGGTTGGGGCGCCACCCCGGCAGCCTGCTGGACGCCAGTGCTTCGCTGGTGCCATTCGCCCCCCCGCTGGCGGTGCGGCTGGCCCTGCTGCGGGCCGCCGGCGGGTCCGCGCTGCGGGCCTATCCCGATCGCCAGTGGCTGGAGCTGCGGGCCCAGCTGGGCCAGCTCCACGGCGTACCGCCTGCGGCGGTGCTGCCTGGCAATGGTGCCGCTGAACTGTTCACCTGGGCCGCCCGTGATGCGGCTGCGGCGGGGATCAGCCTGCTGCCCGCTCCCGGGTTCGCCGACTACGGCCGGGCGCTGGCCTGCTGGGGCGGGGCCGGCCACAGCTGGGCCTTGCCCCTGCACTGGGATGGGGACTTTCCGCAGAGACTGCCCGCCCTGCCCTCGGCTGCGGCTGTGGGCGCAGAACCGCGGGTGCTGTGGATCACCAACCCCCACAACCCCACCGGTCAGCTCTGGAGCAGAGCCTCGCTGGAGCCCCTGCTTCAGCGCTTCTCGCTCGTGGTGTGCGACGAGGCCTTCCTGCCGCTGGTGCCCGCCGGCGAGGCCCAGTCGCTGATCCCCCTGCTGGCCAGCCATCCCAATCTGGTGGTGGTGCGCAGCCTCACCAAGCTGCTGGCGGTGGCTGGCCTGCGGCTCGGCTATGTCCTCGGCGATCCGGAGCGGCTGATGCGTTGGGCCGGCTGGCGGGACCCCTGGCCGGTGAACGGCCTGGCCCTGGCTGTCGCCGCCGACCTGCTGGCGCGGCCTGGCTGGTACGCCACCTGGACGGCGCGGGTGCAGGCCTGGACAGCCCAGGAGGGCCCCTGGCTGGCCCGGCACCTGGCGGCATGCCAGCAGCTCACACCGCTTCCTTCGGCTGCGAACTTCCTGCTGGTGCGCGGAGAGCGCCCGCTTGCGTCTCTGGTCGCCTCCCTGGAGCGGCGCCATGGCGTGCTTGTGCGCGACTGCCGGTCGTTCGCGGGGCTGGATGATCACTGGCTGCGCCTCGGTCTGCAGGACCGCCGCGGCAACCGCCGCCTGCTGCGGGCCCTCAGGGCCGAATTGGGCTGAGGGCCGGGCGATGGCTGGAGTCAGACCAGCTCGGCCAGCAGGTCTGCCAGGCGGCGGTCGGCATCGCGCACCGCCAGCTGTTCCATGCCCCGGCGCATCGCCGCCAGAGGATCGGCGGCTGGGTCCCCCCCCCGCAGTCGGGGGCCGAGCAGCCGCCAGAGGCAGCGGTCGAGTGGTGGCTGGCCGGGCTCGTGCTGCTCAACGATCACCGCGGCGCCGAGGGATGCCGCCGCGGCGGCGTTGGCGTCCTGGTGGCGGTCGGCGGCGGCGGGATAGGGCACCAGGATCGCCGGCGTGCCACACACCGCCAGTTCGCTGAGGGCGCCGGCGCCGGAGCGGCTGATCGCCAGATCGCAGCCTTGCAGCAGGCCGGCCATGGCCTCGCAGAACGGCCGCTCCACCACCCCCGCCGGCAGGACTGCGCCAGCCTCAGGATCGTTGTGGCCGGTGAGGTGCACAACCCGCACGCCGGCGTCACTGAGGGCCGTCAGCAGGGGGCGCACCATCCGGTTCAGGCCCACGGCGCCCTGGCTGCCGCCCATCACCACCAGCAGGGGGCCATCCCCAGGGGGCAGCCAGTCCGGCGGGGCGGCCGGCTGCAGGAACTCCTGACGCACCGGGGTGCCGGTGAGCAGGGGGCGGCAGTGGGGCAGCCGTTCCGCCGCCGCCGGCAGGCCCACGGCCACGCGGCTGCAGAACCGCCCCAGCAGCCGGGTCACCCGGCCGGGGATGGCGTTGCTCTCGTGCAGCACCACCGGAATACCGCACCAGCGGGCCGCCAGGATCGCCGGTGCGGCGATGTAGCCGCCGCTGCTGAACACCACGTCGATCCGCTCGCGGCGGATCAGCCGCCGCACCGTGCGCGTCGCCGCGATCAGACGCAGCAGGTTCAGCAGCTTGCGCAGGCCTTTGCCCTGCAGGCCTCCTGCGCGCACCGTGTGGAGGGGATAGCGGGCCGGTACCAGCTCGGTCTCGAGCCGGTCCGGCACCCCCAGCCATTGCACCGACCACTCGGCCGGGGGCAGGGCATCGGCCACCGCCAGGGCGGGGAACAGGTGCCCGCCGGTGCCGCTGGCGGCGATCAGAAGCCTGGGCATGGGTGGGGCGGGCAAGCGCGCCTAACTTAAAAGCCGTTCCTGCAGGCGCATGCGGTCCCTCCGCTTCCACTCCAGCCTCCGCCGCCCCCGCCCTGCGGCCGCGCTCGCTTCGCTGCTGGCGGCCCTGCTCGTCGGCGTGCCCGCCCTGCCGCTGCAGGCCGCCACCCCCTCGGCGCGGCAGCTCCAGGCTCTGGAGGCGGCCTTCAACGGCGAGGGCGACCTGGCGGCCGTGCTCGGCAGCGGCCCCGATCTGGAGCCGGGGCTGGTGGAGCGCCGGCGGCAGCTGCTGCTGAGCCGCTTCCCGGATGCCCGCTGGCAGATCAGCGCCGGTCCGACCCTGCGCGACGGCCGTCAGACGGTGCTGCTGCGGGTGCGCGGCAGCCGCCAGGATGGACCGCTCCGTTTCCGGCTTGAGGCAGAGCAGCAGCTGGCCCTGGAGAGCGACGGCAGCCGCATCACCGGTCAGATGCTGATCCGCGAACAGGCCCTGCTGCGCACTGGTGACACCGATCTGCGCGTGTCGCTGCTGATCCCCGACGCCGTGCTCACCGGCCAGCGCTACGATGTGGACGTGGTGCTGGATGAGCCGCTCGAGGGTGCCATCGTCGCCGGTGGCATCGTTGGGCTCACCCCCGATCAGGTGACGGCGTTCGAGAGCCCGGCGCTGCAGCTCGGCGCCCTCGGCGGGGGCGGCCTGTTCCGCACCGTGCAGGCGCCGTTCAGCCCCGGTTCCCAGACCTGGGCCGTGTTGCTGGTGCATCCCCAGGGCCTGGTGAGTGCCAGCAAGCGGGTGCTGGTGGTGGCCGACAAGGCCCAGCTCAACCCCTGAGCGCCGGCTTCAGCGGCTGAACCAGCGGGCCAGGCCGGCCACGTCGTCGTCGCCGTGGCCGCGGGCAATCAGCTCGTCTTCCAGCTGCGCCACCAGGGCTGTGACCGGCAGGTTCAGATCACAGCCACCGGCCGCCTCCAGGGCGATGGCCAGGTCCTTGCGGTGCAGGCTGAGCCGGAAGCCGAGCGGAAACTCCTGACGCAGCATGGCGGCGCTGCGGTGCTCCAGTGCCCAGGATCCCGCCGCGCCTGCGGCGAGTGCTGTGCACACCTGCTCCATCGGCAGTCCGAGCCGCTGGCCGAGAGCCAGGGCCTCCGCCACGGCGGCATAGCTGCCGGCCACCAGCACCTGGTTCACCGCCTTGGCCTGCTGGCCGGCGCCCACGGGCCCCAGGTGGCTGATGCGCTCGCCGATCACCGCCAGCAGGGGCCGGGCCCGCTCCAGGTCGGCCTCGTCGCCGCCCACCAGCACCGAGAGCGTGCCGGCGCGGGCGCCCTCGGTGCCGCCGGTGACCGGGGCATCGAGATAGGCCACCCGCCGGGCTGCCAGGGCTGTTGCCAGGGCCTGGCTGGTGGCCGGCGCGATCGTCGAGAAATCCACAACGAGGCTGCCCGGCCGCAGGCCTGCAACCGCAGCCTCCAGCACCTCATGCACCGCTCGGTCGTCGCTGAGGCAGAGGCATACCAGCTCGGCGGTCGCCACTGCTGCAGCCGGTGATGGGGCTGTTGCCGCGCCAGCCTGGGCCAGCGGCGCCTCCCGCTCAGGGCTGCGATTGTGCACAGTGAGCGGGAAGCCGGCCTTCAGCAGATTGGCGGCCATGGGCGAGCCGAGGGCCCCCAGGCCGAGAAAGGCCACCGGAGACAGGCCCGCCCCGGCGCTGCCCATCTGGATCAGGCCTCGTCGAGAGCGGCCACGCCGGGCAGCACCTTGCCTTCGAGCAGCTCGAGGCTGGCGCCGCCGCCGGTGGAGATGTGGCTCATGCGATCGGCCACGCCCACCTTTTCCACCGCGGCCACCGAGTCGCCGCCGCCGATGATCGTGATCGTGCCTTTGGCGCTCAGCTCGGCCAGGGTGTGGGCGATGCCGTTGGTGCCGGCGGCGAAGGCATCGAACTCGAACACGCCCATCGGGCCGTTCCAGATCACGGTCTGGCAGTCGGCCAGGGCCTCCTGGAACACCTTCACGGAGTCGGGGCCGATGTCGAGGCCCATCCAGCCATCGGGGATCGCCTCCACCTCGGCGATCTGGCTGTTGGCATCAGGGGCGAAGTTGTCGGCCAGCACCACATCGGTGGGCAGCAGGAACTGCACGCCCTTGGCGGCCGCCTTGGCCTCCAGCTCCTTGGCCAGTTCCAGCTTGTCCTCCTCCACCAGGCTCTTGCCGACGGCCAGACCGCGGGCCTTGTAGAAGGTGAAGATCATGCCGCCGCCGATCAGGATCTTGTCGCACTTGTCGATCAGGGCCTCGAGCACGCCGATCTTGCTGCTCACCTTGGAGCCGCCCACGATCGCCGCCAGTGGCCGCTTGGGAGCATCGATCGCGCCCTGCAGGTAGGCCAGCTCCTTCTCCATCAGCAGGCCAGCCACGCTGGGGCTGAGGAACCGGGTCACGCCTTCGGTGGAGGCGTGGGCACGGTGGGCGGCGCCGAAGGCGTCGTTCACGTACACCTCGGCCAGAGCGGCCAGCTTCTCGGCGAAGGCGGGATCGTTCTTCTCTTCTTCTGCGAAGAAGCGCACGTTTTCGAGCAGCACCACGCCGCCCTCCTCCAGGGCCGCCACCTTGGCCTCGGCGTCGGCGCCGATGCAGCTCTCAGTTTTGGCCACCGGCACGCCCAGCAGGTCGCTGAGGCGGGCGGCCACCTGGGTGAGGCGCATGGCCTCGTTCACCTGGCCTTTAGGCCGGCCGAAGTGGGCCGCCAGGATCACCTTGGCGCCGTTGTCGCGCAGGTGGGCGATCGTCGGCAGGGCGGCGCGGATGCGGGTGTCATCGGTGATGGCACCGGCGTCGTCGAGCGGAACGTTGAAGTCGACCCGTACCAACACCCGCTTGCCGCGCAGTTCGGTACTGCCGAGGCTGGCCAGGGATCGCTTCGCCATGGGTCGAGTCCGTCTTCAGTTAAACGCGCGGGAGCTTAGCCCGGCCACAGTCAGCTCAGGCTGAGGCTGCCGGACGGTTACCGCCCGCGCGTCGCCGCTGGTCAGCGACTGCGCCCCACTCCAGACTGAGAGCCGATTCCGCCTTCCCCACGCCGCCGACCATGTTCAACACGGTGCTGTTCCCGATCGACCAGAGCCGGCAGGCGGTGGAGACGGCCGCCGTGGCTCTGCGTCTCGCCCAGGAGCACGGCAGCCGCCTGGTGTTGCTTTCCGTGGTGGAGGAGGGTCAGGACGCCGCCGCCGTGGCCGAGCTGCTGGAGCAGGCGAAGCAGCGCTTCGCCGGGGCCGGCCAGGCCTGCGAGGTGATCGAGCGCGAGGGCAAGCCGGCCTTCGTGATCGGCGATGTGGCCGATGAGATCAATGCCGATCTGATCGTGATGGGCACCCGCGGCATCACCCTCGAGAGCGATCAGCAGAGCACCGCCGCCCGGGTGATCGAGCTGGCGCCCTGCCCGGTGCTGGTGGTGCCCTGATGGCTGCGCTCGCCGCTCAGCTGAGCGTGAACGCCCCGGCGATCCAGTGGTACCCCGGTCACATTGCCAAGGCCGAGAAGGCCCTGAAGGAGGCCCTGGCCAAGGTGGATCTGGTGATCGAGGTGCGCGACGCCCGCATTCCCCTCTCTACCGGTCACCCGCGGCTGCAGCGGTGGATCAGCGGCAGGCAGCACCTGCTGGTGCTCAACCGGCGCGACATGGTGCCTCCTGCTGCCCAGCAGCTGTGGAGTGATTGGTTCCGAGGCCAGGGTCAGCAGCTGTGGTGGTGCGACGCCAAGGCCGGCACCGGCGTGAAGCAGCTGCAGCAGGCGGCGATCCGCGCCGGCGAGGCCCTCAATCAGCGGCGCAGCGACCGGGGTATGCGGCCGCGACCGGTGCGGGCCCTGATGCTGGGTTTTCCGAATGTGGGCAAGTCGGCCCTGATCAATCGACTGGTGCGCCAGAAGGTGGTGGAGAGCGCCCGCCGTGCCGGCGTCACCCGCAGCCTGCGCTGGGTGCGGCTGGGCCAGGAGCTCGACCTGCTCGATGCCCCTGGCGTGCTGCCGCCCCGGTTCGACGATCAGCAGGCCGCCTTGCGTCTGGCCCTCTGCGACGACATCGGCCAGGCCGCCTACGACAACGAGGGCGCCGCCCTGGCCTTCGCCCAGTTGCTGCGCCTGCTGGAGTCGGTGCCCGGTGCCGGGGTGGCCGCGGGCCTGCTGGAGCGGCGCTACGGCATCCCCTTGGCTGACTTGCCCGCCGGTGGCCCCAATGTGGAGGGCTGGCTCGAGGCCGCAGCCGAGCGCCACACCAGCGGCGACAGCCTGCGCATGGCAACCAAGCTGCTCGACGACTTCCGCTGCAGCCGCCTGGGGGCGATCGCCCTGGAGCTGCCGCCCCAGCCATGAGCGAGCCGCAATTTGGTGTGGGCGAGGGCGAGCTGCTGACGCTGGTGTACCCCAAGCCCCTGCCGATGCGGCTGGATCGCTGGCTGGTGGCCCAGCGGCCGGAGCAGAGCCGCTCGCGCATCCAGAAGTTCATCGATGCCGGCTATGTGCGGGTGAACGGCGTCACCGGCCGGGCCAAGACGCCCCTGCGCCAGGGCGATGCGGTGGAGCTGTGGATGCCGCCGCCCGAGCCGCTCGACTATCTCAAACCCGAGGCCATGGCCCTCGATGTGCTGTTCGAGGACGCGCACCTGATCGTGCTCAACAAGCCCGCCGGCCTCACCGTCCATCCGGCACCGGGCAACAAACACGGCACCCTGGTGAACGGCCTGCTGCACCACTGCCCCGACCTGCCCGGCATCGGCGGTGAGCTGCGGCCGGGGATCGTTCACCGCCTCGACAAGGACACGACGGGCTGCATCGTGGTGGCCAAGAGCCAGGAGGCGCTGGTGAAGCTGCAGGTGCAGATCCAGAAGCGGATCGCCTCGCGTCAGTACCTGGCGGTGGTGCATGGCCAGCCGGCCGCCGATGCCGGCACGATCATCGGCGCCATCGGCCGCCATCCGGCAGACCGCAAGAAATATGCGGTGGTGAGCGATGACAGTGGCCGTCACGCCTGCACCCACTGGCGGGTGATCGAGCGCCTGGGCGACTACGCCCTGCTGCGCTTCAAGCTCGACACCGGCCGCACCCACCAGATCCGGGTGC
>JBBASO010000017.1:24745-35781 GCA_040399265.1 Prochlorococcaceae cyanobacterium | reverse complement strand
CAGATGATCGCCCAGGGCAGCGGCGGCCGGATCATCAACATCTCCTCGGTGCATGAGGACTGGCCCATGCCCAACAACACGCCCTACTGCGTGGCCAAGGGCGGCGTGCGCATGCTCACCCGCACGGCCGGGGTGGAACTGGCCTCCAAAGGGGTCACGATCGTGAATGTGGGTCCTGGTGCGGTGGCCACGCCGATCAACGATTCCACCATGAACGACCCGGAGCTGCTGGCCAAGCTCAACGCGGCGATCCCGATGGGCCGCATGGCCCAGCCCGGCGAGATCGCCAAGGTGGTGGCCTTCCTGGCCAGCGATGCCGCCAGCTACATCACCGCCACCAGCATCTTCGCCGACGGCGGCATCATGCAGAGCAGCCCCGGGCTTTGAAGGTCGGGTGATGAACCGGCCGGAGCCGTACTCCAACCGGGGGTACACCAGCGCCGACATCCAGCGGCTGCGCAAACGCCATCGCGGCTACCAGCTCACCCTGGCTGCGGAGGTGTTGCTGGTGTTCTGCCTGCCGCTGGCGGAGCTGTGGCCGGGGCTGTTGTCGCTGCTGCTGGTGGGGCTGGCGGTGGTGCTGATCGTGTTTCTCAGCCGCTACTCGCTGTTGCGGCGCTCGCGCCTGGTGGTGTATCTGTTCGGCGGTCTGGCGATCGCCCTGGAGATGCTCTGGCATCTGCTGCGGCAGCTGGATCCAGGCTGGGGTGTGGCCCTCACGGTGCCGCACGTGGTGGTGTGGCTGGTGTTTCTCACCCTGGTGCTGCTGCGCAAGGTGAAGGGTCTGGTGCGGGAGCCGTTCGTCACCGTGTCAGTGGTGATGGGCGCCGCCAGTGGTTATCTGCTGATCGGCATCGCCGGCGGCCTGCTGTTCACGGCGCTGTGGGTGTTTCAGCCCCAGGCGTTCAATCTCACCGATCTGCCCGCAGCCGGTAGCGACGCGGCCATGGGTCTGATGAGAACCGCCCCGGCCCTGATGGCCGGGGCGATGAACCTGCTCACCACGGCAGGCACGGCGTTGCTCAACCCCCGCAATGTCACGGCTCAGGTGATCAGTTCCGCGATCACCGTGGCGGGCCAACTGTATGTAGCGATCCTGATTGCCTTAATTCTGGGCCGCTTCCACCAGCGCCGGGGGTGAGGCCAGTTCACGCCGTTCCAGACCCACTTCCACGCCCATGTGCTGCCCGGGCCGGCCGGTGATCACCAGGGCGGCCCGCTGGTTGGTGGCGATCTGCCACAGCCACTTGGTGAGCAGGGTGAGGCGGTTCTCGGTGTCGGGCATGAAGGCCAGGTGGGCGACGCCCCAGAGCACCCAGCCGGGGAACCCGCTCAGCCGCAGGCCGCGCAGGTCGGCCACGGCGTAGGTGCGGCCGATCACGGCCATGCTGCCGAAATCGGTGAAGCGGAACGGGGCGTGCTGGCGGTTCTGAATGCGGGCCAGGATGTCGCGGGCCACCCAGGTGCCCATCTGCACGGCCGGCCCGGCCATGCCGGGCAAAGGTTTGGCGTCGGCGGTGTGGCTGTAGCTGCACAGGTCGCCCACCACCCGGATCTCCGGATGGTCCGGGATCGAGAAGTCGGCCTGCACCACCACCCGGCCGCCCCGGTCCACCTCGCAGCCGGTCTGTTCCGCCAGCAGCTTGCCCAGGTGGGAGGCCCGCACGCCCGCGGTCCAGCAGACAGTGCCCCCTTCGATCGTGCGGGTGCTGGTGCTGCCATCAGCCTCTTTCTGGCTGAGGGTCACCATTCCGCCCTGAATCGACTGCACCCTGCCGCCGAGCTCAAGCTCCACCCCCAGCGACTGCAGGTAGCTTCCGGCGGCCGCCGACAGGCTGGGATGCATGGCCCGCAGCACCCGCTCGCCCGGGTCGATCAGCACAACCTTGCTGTGGCTCGGGTCGAGCTGCTTGAACTCGTTGGCCACGGCGTGGGTGATCAGATCCACCACCGATCCGGCAAGCTCGCAGCCGGTGGGGCCGGCGCCAATCACCAGCACGGTCTGCAGCAGCTGGCGCCGCTCGGGGTCGGGGGTCTGCTCAGCCTCTTCGAGAGCCATCAGCACCCGCCGCCGGATCTCGTCGGCGTGTTCAATGATCTTCATCGGCGGCGCCTCGGGCCGCCACTCCTCATGGCCGAAGTAGGTGCTGCCGGAGCCGGTGGCCAGGATCAGGTGGTCGTAGCGGAAGCGCCGATCGTTGAACACCACCTCCTTGGCCGTGGGATCGATCTCCTCTACCTCCCCGAGCAGGATCTGGATGTTCGGGGCCTTGCCCAGCAGCTGGCGCAGGGGTGAGGCCACGTCGGCTTCCGACACCAGGCCGGTGGCCACCTGATAGAGCAGGGGCTGGAACAGGTTGAAGTTCCGCTTGTCGATCAGTGTCACGCGCACCGGCTTGCCCCGCAGAGCCTGGGCGGCCTTGAGCCCGGCGAAACCGCCGCCCACGATCACCACGTGGGGCAGCTCGGCGTTCGTGTTTCCCGGCGGATCGAGTTCGAGGAAGAACCGTTCCGGTGCCATGGGACCTGATCTGCTGTTCACAACGTATGGGTTGCGGCGGATTTGTGGGGTGCGTGTCGGCGGTTCGTGGCATGCCTGGTCTCCTCAAGCACCCTCCTGCTGCTAGCAAAGGGGGGATCCGCCCCTGTATCGCCCATGTCGATCGCGTCTCTTGAGGCCTTCTGCTCCCGCGTCGCCGCCGATGACGCCCTTCGGGGTCAGGTGCACGCTGCCGCCGGCGTCGATGACATCGTCGCGATCGCGGCGGCTCATGGCCACGACGTGGACAAGACGGTGCTGCTGCGGGAGCACGCCCGTGCCGTGAGCAAGGCTTCTGATCAGGCTCTGGCCGGCATCAACAGCTGGGGAGATGCTCTGATCCACTGCTTCGGGGCTGAGCAGGCCGAAACTGAGATCTGAAGGCAGCCAAGGGGTGATGTTCCTGCCAGCCTGAGGCCTGAACGCCCCCTCGCCGTGATTCCTCCCCAGAAACAGATGACCGGCATGCTCGGCCACCCGGTGGCCGAGAACCCGATCGATCGCATGTTCGATGCCGTGTATGCCCACTACGGGCTGCCCTGGCAGTTCTGGAAGAACGACATCGCCACCGAGGCTGATCTGGCCCTGGCGGTGCGGGCCCTTGCTCCCCTGGGCTACCGAGGTGTGGGTATCACGGTGCCCTACAAAGTAGCGGTGATCCCCTTGCTCGATGCCGTTGACGATGACGTGACGGCGATCGGTGCCGCCAACTACCTCACAATCGAGCAGGGGCGCCTGATCGGCCACAACAACGATGGCAAAGGGGTGGTGAAGGCGATCGCCAAGGTGGCGCCGCTGGCGGGCCAGCGGGTGGTGATGCTGGGGGCCGGTGGCGCCGGCCGGGCCATGGCCGTGGAGATCGCCTGGGCCGGTGCCGCCCACCTCACCCTGGTGACCCGGCGCCAGGAGCAGGGCGAGGAGGTGGCCGCCACTGTGACTCGCGCCAGCGGCGTGCCGGCCGTGTGGCAGCCGTGGCAGGGAGAGGTGGCTCTGCCGGCGGGCACCACCCTGCTGATGAATGCCACCCACCTGGGCTGCGCCCCAGCGCTGGAGCCCGTGCCGGTGGCCTGGAGCACGGTGAATCCGGCCTGCGTGGTGGTGGATGTGATCACCAACCCGCGCATCACCCCCTTTCTGGCCACCGCTCGCCAGCACGGCTGTCCGGTGGTGGATGGGGTGGAGATGCTGGTGCAGCTGGCTATGCAGATCTTCGAACGCTGGACCGGCGTCAGCCCCGATGAGGCCGTGTTCCAACGGGCGGTGGCGGCGGCTCTGGGGGAGTGAGGCGTTGCATGTGCCGTTCGGCCATCCAGCACGCTCCTCCCCGATTCCGATCGCGATCACGACTGCTTCCCTCCGCCGGTTCAGCGCCACGCTGCAGGCAGCCTGGGAGTATTGATGCCGATCCCCCGCACGCAGGCCCTGGTGGCAGCCCTGGAAATCAGCGGTTTGATCAGTCGCCCAGATAGGAAGTCCGCAGGCCCTCGTCGCTCAGCAGCTGTTCAGCTGGACCCGCCAGGCAGATGGTGCCGGTTTCCAGCACGTAGCCGCGGTCGGCGATGGCCAGGGCGGCATGCGCGTTCTGCTCCACCAGCAGGATTGTGAGGCCGTCGCGGTGCAGGGCGGCAAGGGCGGCCATCATGCCGTCCACCAGCCTTGGCGCCAGGCCCAGACTCGGTTCATCGAGCATCAGCAGGGTAGGTCGACCCATCAGAGCGCGGGCGATCGCCAGCATCTGCTGCTCGCCGCCGGAGAGCCCGCCTGCGAGCTGCTGGCGGCGCTCCGCCAGGCGTGGGAAGAGGTTGTAGCAACGGTCCAGATCGTGGCGGATTGCCACCTTGTCGCGCCGCAGCCAGGCCCCCAGTTCGAGATTGGTAGCCACGCTCTGGCGGGTCAGCACGCGTCGGCCTTCGGGGCAGTGGCCGATGCCGAGGCGCACGATCCGATGCGTCGGCAGGCCGGCCAGGCAGGCACCGCGCCAGAGGATTCGGCCTGCGACCGGCGCGACCAGGCCAGAAATGGCCCGCAGGGTGGTGCTCTTTCCCGCGCCGTTCGGCCCCAGCAGGGCCACCAGCTCCCCCCGGCGCACCGTCAGCTCCACGCCATGCAGGGCCTGCACGCTGCCGTAGCGCACCTGCAGGCCCTGCAGCTGCAACAGGGGGGTGTCGCCCATGCCACTGCTGGGGCCCCGGCCGCTCATGCCGCTCCTCCCAGGTAGGCCTCGATCACCCTCGGATCGCGCCGCACCTGCTCGGGTGTGCCCAGGGCGATGCGCACGCCGAAGTCGAGTACTGCCATGCGGTCGCAGACGCGCATCAGCAGCGGCACGTGGTGTTCGATCACCATCAGGGTGAGCCGATGGCGCGTCCGCAGCGACTCGATCAGCTCCGCCAACCCCTCTTTCTCCGCCGGGTTGAGGCCGGCGGCCGGCTCATCGAGTAGCAGCAGGTCTGGCCCGGTGGCCAGGGCCCTGGCCAGTTCCAGCCTGCGACGATCCCCGTAGGCAAGGGTTCCAGCCTGGCGATCCGCCAGCCCGCTCAGGTGCAGTTCCTCGAGCAGTTGCCAGGCGCGCTCCAGCCGCTGAGCATCGGTGCGACGGTGCATCGGACTGTTCAGCAGGCCGGCCAAGGCGGTGCTGCCTGGTTGGCGATGAAGTGCCACGAGCAGATTTTCCAGCACCGAAAGGCTCTCGAAGAGCCGCAGATTCTGGAAGGTGCGCGCCAGCCCGAGACGGTTGCGGCGGTGGGGCGGTAGGGCCGTGATCGGCGCCCCCCGCCAGCGCACCACGCCGCCGCTGGCCGGGGTGACGCCGGAGATCAGGTTGAAGAGGGTGGTCTTGCCGGCACCGTTGGGACCGATCACCCCGAAGATCTCGCCCGGCTGCACCGAGAAGCACACCCGATCAAGGGCAAGCAGGCCGCCGAAGCGGCAGCTGAGCGCCTCTACCTCCAGCAGGGCGGTCGGCTGGCACAGCAGGACGGTCGGCCGGGCGGTGGCATCGCTCATGGCTGCGCCTCCTGGCGGCGGCTCCCACCGATCCGTTCCAGCAGGACCGGCGTGATCAGGCCCCGAGGGAAAAGCACTGGCCCCAGCAGGATCACCAGGCCGAACAGCACCAGGCGCACATCGCCCACGGGTCGCAGCAGCTCCGGCAGGGCGGTGAGCAGCAACCCTCCCACCACCGGTCCGAGCCAGCTGCGCGAGCCGCCGAGGATCACGAAGGCGAGGGTGGTGATGCTGACATCGAAGCTGCCCTGGCGGGCGTTCCAGGTGTTGAGGAAATGGGCGGCAAGGGCGCCGGTGCTGCCGGCCAGCACGGCGCTGAGCACGAAGGCGCTGAGCTTGGTGGCGGTGGTGTCGATGCCCATGCAGCGGGCTGCCAGCTCGTCGTCGCGGATGGCGGCCATCGCCCGCCCCAGGGGCATGCTTTCCAGCCGCTGGCAGATCCAGGCCGCCAGGGTGAGCAGGGCCAGCGCCGGCACCAGGTAGCCGGTGGCGGTGGTAAAGGGCTGGGGGATTGCGAAGATGCCGATGGCGCCGCCGGTGAAGGGCAGATTGAGAATCGCCACCCGTACGATCTCCACCAGGGCGATGGTGGCGATCGTCAGGTAGATCCCTTGCAGGCGCAGCACCAGCCTGCCCACCAGCAGGGCGAGCAGGCCGGCGAGCACCCCACCCAGCAGCAGCTCCAGCAGGAAGGAGGGCAAGGGGAGGCTGCCGTCGCCGCCGACTCCCAGCGCAGCCCAGCGGGTGGAGAGCAGGGCAGCGAGGGTGCCCCCCACCGCATAGAAGGCCGGGGTGGCCAGCGACAGTTGACCCGCCGCCAGCGGCAGGTACACCGACAACCCAAGCAGGGCGCCGATCAGCATCTGCACCAGCAGGCCGTTATCGATCATCGCGTCGGGGCTCCAGCCTGAATTTGGGGCATGGCGCTCCACCGCATGGAGCTAGACCGCATGGCGCTACACCTTCTCCACCAGGCGGCGGCCCAGCAGTCCGGTGGGGCGCAGCAGCAGCACGGCGAACAGGATGGCGAAGGCCAGGGCGTCGCGCCAACCGGAGGCATCGCTTGGTACCACTGCCTCCGCCAGCCCCATCAGCAGCCCGCCGGCAATCGCGCCTGGCACGCTGCCCAGCCCGCCCAGCACCAGCACTGCCAGCCCCTTGAGGCCGTAGCCGATGCCGAAGTAGGGCCCCGGCAGGCTCACGCTCACCCCCACCAGGCCGCCGCCCAGGCCGGCGAGGGCGCCGCTGAGCAGGAAGGCCAGCCGCACCATGGCATCGCTGTCGATTCCCAGCAGCCTGGCTGTGGTGGGATCTTCGGCGACGGCCCGCAGGGCGCGGCCGCCCCGGCTGCGCTCCAGCCAGAGAGAGAGTGCCAGCACCGCGGCCGCGCACACAAGCAGCAGCAACAGCTGCACGCTGCGGATGCGGGCGCCCGCCAGGCTGATCGCGGCGGGCAGGCCGGCCAGGGTGCCGGCGGGGAAGGCATAGCCCTCGGCGCCCATCAGCAGCTGCAGCAGGTTCACCAGCACCAGACCGGCCCCCAGGCTGGTGATCAGCGACAGCAGGGGCTCGGCATGGCGGCGGCGCAGAGGCGCGAAGGCCAGCAGCTCCACCAGCAGCGACACCAGTGCGGCCCCCGCGGCCGCCAGCAGCAGGGCGGGGGCGAAGGGCAGGGCGATCGGCACCCCCCACCCGGGCAAGCCACCGTTGGCGCTGATGCGTCCGCCCATCAGCAGAAACGTGAGGTAGCCCCCGAGGGAGAACAGGGCACCCTGGGCGAAGTTGATCACCCCAAGCACCGAGAACACCAGCGTGTAGCCCAGGGCGACCAGGGCGTAGACCCCGCCTGCGGCGACGCCATTCAGCAGGGTCTGCAGCAGGGTTTCCATCATGGGGGCCCTTCCTCTGCATGTTTGTTGGCAGGTTCGGTGTCGAGGCTCAGATCGCGCACCAGGGTGAAGCGGCCGCTGCGGCCATCGGGTTGCATGCGCACTTCGGCCACGTAGAAGCGACCCTGCACCACCTCGCCATCAGGGCGGAAGCGGATCGGTCCGAGCGGGGTGTCGTAGCTGCCGCTCAGCAGCTCCTGCAGCAGCTGGCTGCGGGCCTGGCCCAGGGTGGCATCCTGGAAACGGTTCTTCTGTTGGAGTCGGGCGATCGCCTCGGCGAGCACCTGGTAGGCCGTGAAGGCCTGGGCGGTGATCTGGGAGGGCGGCTGCTCCGGGTTGGCGCGCTGATGCAGGCGCAGAAAGGCGCGGTTGATCGGCGTTTCCAGTTCCGGGCTGTAGGCCTGGGCGATCAGGATGCCGTCGCACCAGCGCTGGCAGATCGGGTAGATGTTCGGCGTGTTGAGGCCATTGCCCACCACGATTTGGCCGCGGTAGCCCAGTTCGCGCAGCTGGCGGATCAGGTTGCCTCCAGCCACCGCCTGCACCGAGATCACCACCAGCTGGGGGTTGAGCTGCAGGGCGGCGGTGATCGGGTTCTGGAAGTCGTTGTCGGCCAGCTGGGTGCGCTGCACCGTCACCGGGGTGAGGTTGCGCGCGGCAAGGACTTGCTGGAAGATCACCGTCTCGGCGGTGCTGTAGGCGTCATCCTGGGCGTAGAACACCGCCACCCGGCGGATCCCGGGGTCGCGGCGCAGGGCTTCCTCCACCGAGAGCGGCGCGATCACCGAGCTCTGCGCTGAGACGCGGGAGATGTAGCGGCCGATCTGGGGAATCCCCTGGGCGGTGTTGGAGGGGGCAACGACGGGCACGCCCCGGCGCTGGGCGATTGGATCGGCGGCGAAGGCCTGCTGGGAGAGGGTGGGGCCGATCAGGGCGAGGGCGTCGCTGTTGATCAGCAGGTTGAAGCCGGCGATGGCGGTGGCCTCATCGCTGCCGCCGTCCTCCAGCAGCAGGCGGAGGTTCTGTGGAGCACGGGCTCCGGCTATCTGGGAGCGGCCCTTGGACCATTGCTGGGCCAGAGTGATGCCGAGGCGCTGGTCCTGGCCGTAGAGATTGGCGTTGCCCGTCAGTGCGATAACGGCCCCGATAGTGAGGGCGTCGCCCGGCTGAATCCGCTGTGCTGCAGGATCTCTCTGCTGTCCAAGCAGAGCAAGGGCGCCAATCGCTACAGCAAGGCCAGCGCTGCATCGGCGAACGCCGCGCTGGCGGCACTGCAGGCGTGAAGGCCTGGCGGCGACGGCAGGCGGGTTGGTCAGAGGGGCTCTGATGCTTTGAAGATGCTAAAGCCGGGATCGCGCTCGGACATGGACGGTCAACGTCAACGGCAGACGACCCTCGACGTGGCTAACGGTGGAGTCAGGCTCCAGATCCGCTCCCCTTCGGTTCAGCTCACCGTCTGTTCCGCTCACCATCTGTTCCGCTCACCATCGCTACCAGTCCATGAACCTGAACGCTCGTCATCCGGCCCTGATCCCCGCTGTCATCCTCATGTTCTCCATCGCCCAAGGCGCCGGGGCGTGGGCCCGGCCGGGTTTCGGCGGGGGACTAGGCGGTCCGGGATCGGGCGCCGGCGTGCGGCCTGGTGCTGGTTTCGGAGCCCCTGGCGCCGGCGTTGCTCCGCGGCCTGGGGCTGGTGTGCGACCCGGGCCTGGCGTCGGCGGAGTCGGCGGCCCCGCATCGGGCGCGGGGGTGCGGCCCGGGGCAGGGTGGGGTGCTCCAGGCGCTGGGGTGCGTCCCGGAGCGGGGGTGGGGCGCCCTGGGCCAGGGGTCTATGGCGGTGGGGCCTGGCATGCCAGCTGGGGTTATGGCGGCTACTGGGCTGGCCGGCCCTGGAGCTATGGCTGGTACGGCACGGCGCCGCTGGCCTGGGGTGTGGCTGGAATGGCCAGCGCTGCCGCGATCACCAGTTCAGTGAACGCCGCCGCCGCTCAGCAGGCCACGGTGATTGTTGTGCCCCAGACCACCTATCAGCTCAACTACGCCTCGGTGAAGGCGATTGAACCCGACTCGGTCAGTTTCACCTGGATGGATGGAGGGCTCAGCCAGGCTGCAAGCGGAAACTGCCGCCAAGGCACCCTTAACGGCATCGCTGCCACTGCGGCAAATGCCCACTTGCTCAACGCGGCCTGCACTGTCGCCTACGGCGCGGGGCCTGCCGGCTGACAGCAGCAGCCGGCCCATGGTCGGTCCCTGGCTTCAGGCCACCGCCGCAAAGCAGTCGCGGAAGGCGGTAATGGTGGCGTCGATGTCGGCGTCGGAGTGGGCCAGGGAGGTGAAGCCCGCCTCAAAGGCACTTGGCGCCAAGTAGACACCACGCTCCAGCATCGCCCGGTGCAGTCGGCCGAAGCGGGCGGCATCAGCCGCCTTGGCCTGCTCGAAGTTATGGACCGGCCCCTCACAGAGGAAGAAGCCGAACATGGCGCTGATCGAGCCTCCACAGATCGACAGCCCGGCGGTTCGGCCGGCTTCGAGGATGCCGGCGATCAGACGCCTGGTGGTGGCCTCCAGTCGCTCGTAGGTGCCGGGTTGCTTCAGCAACTCGAGGGTCTTGATGCCGGCGGTCATCGCCAGCGGATTGCCGCTCAGGGTGCCGGCCTGGTACATCGGCCCGGCGGGAGCCACCATCGCCATGATGTCGGCCCGGCCGCCGTAGGCACCCACCGGCAGACCGCCGCCGATCACCTTGCCCATCGTGGTGAGGTCGGGGGTGATGCCGAACCGGGCCTGGGCCCCGCCGTAGCTGATCCGGAAACCGGTCATCACCTCGTCGAACACCAGCAGGGCGCCCTGTTCCTTGGTGAGTTCACGAATGCCCTCCAGGAACCCGGGCACCGGCGGGATGAACCCGGCGTTCCCCACCACCGGTTCCAGGATCACACCGGCAATCTCGCCGGGGTTTTCGGCGAACAGCTGCTTCACCGCCTCCAAATCGTTGTAAGGGGCGGTGAGGGTGCTGGCGGCGGTGCTGCGCGGCACGCCCGGGGAATCGGGCAGGCCCAGGGTGGCCACCCCAGAACCGGCCTTCACCAGGAACATGTCGGCGTGGCCGTGGTAGCAGCCTTCAAACTTGATGATTTTTTCCCGGCCGGTGTAGGCGCGCATCAGGCGCAGCACCGACATGCAGGCCTCGGTGCCGCTGTTCACGAAGCGCACCATCTCCACCGATGGCACCGCCTCGATCACCAGCGCAGCCAGCTGGTTCTCCAGTTCACAGGGGGCGCCGAAGCTGGTGCCTTTGTCGAGCGCCTCATGCAGGGCCTTGATCACCTCGGGGTGGGCGTGACCGCAGATCGCCGGCCCCCAGCTGCCGATGTAATCGATGTAGCGGTTGCCATCCACATCCCAGGCATAAGCACCCTTGACGCGGTCGAAGACGATCGGATTGCCCCCCACCGAGCGGAACGCGCGCACCGGTGAGCTGACGCCGCCGGGCATCAGGGACTGGGCGGCGCTGAACAGGTCCTGAGAGCGGGTGGTGTTCAAAGCGGGTGCCGGGGCAGGTGCCGAGTGGATTGACGGGGTGGATGGCGAGGTGGATGCCG
>JBBASO010000017.1:16477-24645 GCA_040399265.1 Prochlorococcaceae cyanobacterium | reverse complement strand
CGAGGTGGATGCCGTGCTCAAGTCGGGGTCCGCACGGGGCGGAGAACGGAAAACCGCTGCCTATCCTGACCCAGAACCCGACGTTGCGCTTGCGCTCCCGCCCGTGAGTCCAGTCGAGAGTCGAGGCCCCACCCGCGACTGGTCAGCCCTGGAGAGCCGCCTGCGCCGCATCCTGCCGGCCCGGGCGGTCGTGGCGGCCCGTCAGGAGCTGCTCGCCTACGACTGCGATGGCCTCACCCTGCACCGCCATCAGCCGCCGCTGGTGGTGCTACCCGAAACCACCGATCAGGTGGCGGCCGTGTTGCGGCTCTGTCATCAGCAAGGAGTGCCGTTCGTGGCCCGCGGCAGTGGCACCGGTCTCTCCGGCGGCGCCGTCGCCGAAACCGAGGCGCTGGTGGTGGCGACCAGCCGCATGCGCCGTGTGCTGGAGCTTGATCTCGCCAATCGGCGGGTGGTGGTGCAACCCGGGGTGATCAATAGCTGGGTGACCCGCGCGGTGGTCGGCGACGGCTTCTACTACGCCCCTGATCCCTCCAGCCAGGTGGCCTGCAGCATCGGCGGCAATGTGGCTGAGAACTCCGGTGGTGTGCACTGCCTCAAGTACGGCGTGACCAGCAATCACGTGCTGGGCCTGGAGGTTGTGCTGCCCGATGGCACGGTCACCACCCTTGGGGGTGATCTGGACGAGACCCCGGAGATCGACTTGCGTGGCGCCTTCATCGGCAGCGAGGGCACCCTCGGCATCGCCACCGCCATCACCCTGAGGCTGTTGCGCACGCCCCAGAGCGTGGCGGTGCTGCTGGCTGATTTCGGCTCGATGGAGGCCGCCGGTGAGGCGGTGCGCCGCGTCACTGCCGCCGGCGTGCTCCCCGCCGGCATGGAGATGATGGATCGGCCAGTGATCGAGGCCGTCAACGACTACCTCAAGGGGGAGGACGGCTTCGAGGCGTATCCAGCTGATGCGGCGGCGGTGCTGTTGATCGAGCTCGATGGCCAGCAGCGGGAGGTGGAAGCCGCCGCCCAGCTGGCGGGGCGGCTCTGCCGCGAAGCTGGCGCCCGGCGGCTGCGCGAGGCCTGGGATGCGGAGCAGCGGGCTCTGCTCTGGAAGGGGCGCAAGTCGGCGATTTCAGCACTGGGCCGCCGCTTTCCCAGTTATTACCTGCAGGACGGCGTCGTCCCCCGCACCGCCCTGCCGCGGGTGCTGGCGGCGATCGAGCAGCTCAGCCAGGGCCATGGGCTGCCCGTGGCCAACGTGTTCCACGCCGGCGATGGCAATCTCCATCCGCTGATTCTGTACCGCCAAGAGGAGCCGGGGGTGCGTGAGCGGGTGCAGGCACTGGGGGGTGAGATCCTGCGGCTGTGCGTGGAGGCTGGCGGCAGCATCAGCGGTGAGCACGGCATCGGCAGCGACAAGCGCTGTTACCTCGACTGGATGTACGGCCCGGACGACCTAGCCACCATGTTGCTGCTCCGCCACGCCTTCGACCCCGAGGGGCTGGCCAACCCGGGCAAGATCTTCCCAACGCCGAGCGGCTGCGCCGAATCTGCCCGGAGGGTGTCGGTGCTGCGCGCCGAAGGGGTGAGCCTGCCGACCGAGGCCACCGTGTTTTGACGCGCAACCCACGTTGCTGCGATCAGTTCTGATCGTCGCCGAAGTTTTCGCCGAAGTTTTCGTCGTCGCTGAAATCGTCGCTGTCGCCCACTGGCGGCCAGGCCAGGTTCACCACCACCGGCGCGTGATCACTCGGTTGAAGATTGGCGCGGGTGGCTTTGTGGATCACACAACCGGTGGCCAGGGCCAGCAGCTCGTCGTCGAGATAGATGTGATCGATCCGCCAGCCCCGGTCCCGCTCCCAGGCCCCGCTGCGGTAGTCCCACCAGCTCCAGTGGCCGCTGTCGGGCTCGAACATCCGGAACGCATCGTGCAGTCGCTCGCCGAGCACGGCCTGCAGGGCCTGCCGCTCCGGTTCACTGGCCATGATGCCGCCGGTCTGCCGCTCCGGTTCGGCCAGATCCCGATCCTCAGGCCCGATATTGAAGTCGCCCACCATGCAGAGGGGATCGCCCTCTTCGGCCTGCGCGGCCAGGTACCTGCTCAGGCAGCCCAGCCACTCCAGCTTGTAGGTGTACTTGTCGCTGCTCAGGGAACTGCCGTTCGGCACATACAGATTGAGCACCCGCACCCCTTCGATCACGGCGCTGATCACCCGCTTCTGGTCGTCGAGCCGCTTCGCCTGCTCATCCCCCGGCAGCAGGGCACCGAATCCGATCTGCACATCCTCCAGCGGCAGGCGGCTGAGGATCGCCACGCCGTTGTAGGCCTTCTGGCCGCTGATCGCGCTCGCGTAGCCCAGATCCAGGAAGGGCTGGTGGGGATACAGGGGGTCGTCCACCTTGGTCTCCTGGAGGCAGAGCACCTCAGGTTGTTCCTGCTCCAGCCAGGCCAGCACCTGGCTGAGGCGCGTCCGCACCGAATTCACGTTCCAGCTGGCGATGCGCATGGCTGACCACAGAACGCCCCTAGCATGCACGCTGAGGTCTGGTATCGAGCCCGATGTCTGCCCCGATCCCGCCCGCACTGCATCGCCCGTTTGCCCTGGCTCTGCTTGCGATGCTCCCGTTCTGGGCAGCATCAGCCAGGGCCCAGCTCCAGGGCAGCGGCCAGACGGGCTACACAACCCAGGAGCAGCGCGAACTGGATGCGGGGGGTGGGCCTTCCCGCAGTTCAGTACTCGATGCCACCAATCCAATCGACCTGATGAATCGGATCAGGCGGGCAACCGCGATGGATGACGCCACCCCGCCTGGGGATGCGGTCGACGCGGCTCTGCGGGATTTCAATTCCCCGCCGGCGGCGAGACCGGTTTCGCCGGGCTCTGGGCTGATGCAGGGGCCTTGAGCGCGTCCGTTCCCCAGGCGGCAGCCACGCGCTCCAGTTGGGCCAGCAGCCGCGGATCGCTCACCCGCCGCCTCGCTTCCGCCAGGCTCTGCTGAGCCCCACTGGTGTTGCCCTGGTCGCGCTGGAGCAGGGCCCGGGCGAGCAGTGGACGGGGATCGGCTGGGAACTTGACGGCCAGTTGCTGCAGGCCCGCTTCCGCCTGGGACTGCAATCCCCGCTGCTGCTGGACGTTGGCCAGCAGCAGCCCGATCGGCAGGGCCTCCGGCTTCAGTATGGGGCTTGTGGCCCGCTGAAAAGCCGCTTCTAGCTGGGTCTGGGCTTCGGTGCCTCGGCCGCTTTCCAGTTGCAGCAGGGCCTGCAGCTGCAGGCCCTCCACCTGATCGGGCCGCTGGCTGAGCAGTTGGCGCAGTTCCCGCTCGGCACCACGGGGATCCCGCTGGTCGCGCCGCAGTTCCGCCAGCAGCAGGCGCAGGCTCCAGCGCTCAGGGTCCCGATCGGCCAGCCGTTCCAGCAGGGTGGTGGCCTCCGCGCGTTGCTCGGTGGCCACCAGCAGTTCCAGCAGCCGCTGCTGCTGGGCGGGTGTGGCGTCGCCGGCCTTCAGGCGCTGACGCAGCCGGCTGATCTCCTGATTCAGACTGGCCCGCCGCTGTTTGGCGACCCCATCAGGGCTGGCGGTGCGGGCCCTGGTTCGCTCCTGCCGTTGTCCCAGCCACCAGCCCAGGCTGAGGCTGAGAGCGGCCAGGGCCGCCATCGCCACTCCCAGCCAGAGGCGTTGCCGTGGCTTCGGCGGGGGCATGGCGGCAGATCCGGGTCGCGGCAGCCAGTCTGCCCGGTCGCCGCAGGGCAGAGGAGCTCTAGATTGGCCGAATGCGCCCCCATCCCATCCCACCGGTCACCGAGCCCCTCCAATACCGGGCCATCGGTGTCGTGCGTGGTACCTACGAACCCATCGGTCCCGAGCAGCTCACCCGCGGACTGATCCGCACAGAGAGCGGCGATGAACTCGAAGCCGTCGTTCTTGGCCGGTTGCTCACCCTGATGCGCCGCCACCTTGATCTCTCCCTGCCCCATCTGTGGGTGGTGTATCCCCGCTCCCGGGAGCAGGGGGGCCTGCATCTGCAGATGGTGGGAGTGTGGGAGCCCAGCACCCTCACCCCAGCTGCCGCGGCACCTGAGGTTCCACCTGGTGCGTCGGAATCCATGGCCGCCGCCGGGCCTGACGTTGCAGCCACCGAAGCTTCAACCACCGAAGTTTCAACCACCGAAGCTTCAATCACTGTTGCCGCAGATGTCGATGCTGCAGAGGCTGATGCGGTCGAGGCTGCAGGGATCGGATCTGATGCCCTACCGGAAGGGGACGACTATTTCTCGGTGCGCGGTGAACTGATCTTCACCAAGCCGGAAACAGGGGATCTGGTGGTGAAGGTTCGCCAGCTGCCCCGGCCCGACGGGCAGCGCCCGACCCCCTTCAAATTGCAGATCCGGGGTGAGGTGCCCCTCGACCATCTCCGTCATTTCATCGCCCTGGATCTGCGTCGCCAGGGCCAGCTCCTGCAGATGGAGGCCATTGAGGTGCTGGCGCCTGTCAACCAGAGGGGCAACCGCGGTGGCAAAGGGCGCCGCGACGATCGCCGCCCCGCCGGAGGTGCCCGTGGGGGTGGTCGGCGGGGCGGCGGTGAGGCTGCAAACGGCGCCGCCAAGACGCCGGCACCCCGTGCCGTCGTGAGGCCGGGCCGCTGATCATGAGACACAGCTGTCCGGTTCTGTCATGACTTCGCCGCTGGCCGCGGGTCTGGCGGTGGCCCTGATCACCTTGCTCGCCGCCTTCGGACCGCTGCTCGGCGTGTCTCCCTGGCTGATCGCCCTCGGCGTGGCCTTGGCCCTGGCGGCCCTCAGTCTTGATGCAGCGTTGCTCTCGGGCCGTGGTGGCCACCTGTTGGCTGAAGCCCTACCTGGCGGCCGGCAGCGCCTGCGCCGAGTGGCCGTGCATGAAGCGGGCCATGTGCTGGTTGCCGCCGCTGAGGGGTTGCCGGTGCGTCGGGTGTTGGTTGGCAGCCTGGCTTGCTGGCGCGCCGGCCTGGCGGCAGGCGGCAGCACCGAATTCGATCCCCCCGATCACGCCAAACTGCCTCTGGATCAGCTGCGGCGTTGGAGTCGGGTGCTCCAGGCCGGCATGGTCGCGGAGGTGCAGCTGTTCGGGGCCAGTGTGGGCGGAGCCGATGATCGGGCGCTGCTCGGCCGGATCTGGGGCCTCTCCGGTCATGACGTGGCCACGGCGCGGCGTGAGCAACGCCAGGCCCGACGGGAAGTGGAGGCCCTGCTGCGCCGTCAGCGCAGTTCCCTCGACGCCGAGGCGGATCGGCTGCTTGTGACCGCCTCCCGCCTCGGCCGTCGCGATGGCACCAGCTCTCAGCTCGCTGCCGCCGAGGGCTGACATGACACTGGCTCTGGTCGACTGTCCGACTGGCCTGGCCGGAAACATGCTGCTTGCCGCCTTGTTCGACCTGGGCGTGTCAAGGTCGGTGGTGGAGGAGCCCCTGGCCGCACTCGGTCTGGATGGTGCCTACAGCCTCGTGATCGAGGAGCGCCACAGCCACGGTCTGCGCGGACTGCATCTGTCTGTGCAGTCGCTCGAGCCTGAGCCCCCGCATCGCCACTGGCGCGATCTGCGCTCCCTGCTGGAACGGGCCCCGCTGGAGCCCGGCCTGCAGGAGCGGGTTCTGGCGGTGTTTTCCCTGCTCGCCGAAGCGGAGGGGGCGGTGCATGGCCACGATCCCGCCCAGGTGCACTTTCATGAAGTCGGGGCGATCGATGCCCTCGTCGATGTGGTGGGCGTGTGCGCCGGCCTGCACCATCTCGGCGTGGACCGGCTGCTGTGCAGCGTGCCGCCGGCGGGTCATGGCAGCGTGCACACCGCTCACGGGATGCTGCCGGTACCTGTGCCGGCAGTGCTCGAGATCGCCCGCCGACGAGGCGTACCGCTCGGCGGCAGCGGAGATCTGCCGGCCGGGGAGCTGACCACTCCCACCGGACTTTCCCTGCTGGCCACCTGGGCCGAGTCCTTCGGCCCAGCGCCGACCCACCTGCCCCAGGCGCTGGGGGTTGGCCTGGGCAGCCGTGAGCTGGATCGTCCCAACCTGCTGCGTCTGATCCTGGCTCGTTCCCTGGATGGGCCCGAGCAGGGCGGGGCCCCTGCGTTGGAGAGCGTGGTGGAGCAGCAGGCCCAGATCGACGACGCCACGCCGGAGGATCTGGCGGTGCTGCTCGAAGGCCTGCGGGATGCCGGCGCTCTGGATGTGTTCTGTCAACCGATCAACATGAAGAAGGGGCGGCCCGGCTGGTTGATCACGGCGATCACCCCCCCCGGTGCCGCCGCTGCTGACCTGCGCCAGGTGTGGTGGCAGCACGGCACAAGCCTGGGCGTACGTGAATCGCTGCAGCAGCGCTGGGTGTTGCCGCGCCGCGCCCTGACGGTGCAGACCCCCCTTGGGCCGGTGCGCGTCAAGCAGGCACAGCTGCCGGAAGGCCGCTGGCGCTCCAAGCCCGAGCACGACGATCTGCTGGCCCTAGCCCGGCAGCATGGGCTCGCCCTCGATCAGGTGCGTGCCACCGTGGAGCATCAGATCGCTCAGATCTCTCCCCTCTCTGCCCCGTGATGCGGTTTCAGAAGCTGCCGAAGCTGCCGGTGGCCGCACCGTCGGCCCTCGTCCGCCGGCTCAGAGGCCTGCCTGCTCTGTCGCTGCCGGGAGGGCTGTCCCTCTGGATCAGTCTGCTGAGCTTCGGCTTCTTGCTGGCCGCCCTGATCGCTCATGGCCGCCAGATGCTCCAGCTCAGCCTGGATCTGCAGGGCTGGCTCTGGCTGGTGCTGGGGGTGGGGCTGAGTCTGCTGAGCCTGCTGGCCAACGGGGCTGGTCTGGGGGTGGTGCTGCGCTGGCTGGGGCTGCGGCCGCGCTGGGCTGGGCTGCTTGCGTTCTATCTCGCCACAAACCTGCGCAAGTATCTTCCTGGCGGAATCTGGCATCTCACCAGCCGGGTGGGCCGGCTTCAGGATCCCGATGGACCGTTGCTCAGCCCCACCACTCTGCCGATGGCTCTGGCGGCAGTGCTGCTCGACCCGCTCACTGCGGCTGTGGCGGCGCTGGTGCTGGTGGCGGTCGGCGGCTGGCAGGGCGGGCTGGCTCTGCTGGCTCCCCTGGCCCTGGTGCTGCTCTGGCCTCGCTGGCTCACGCCGCTGCTGCGCCGGCTTGAACAGCGTCAGGCCCGGCGACTCAAGCTCGATGATGCGCTTGCCACTCACACCAGCGATGCCCTGCCGGTGCGGCTGAGCCATGCGCTTGGCGGATATCCTCTGCTTCCGTTGCTGGCCCAGCTGCTGTTCGTGCTGCTGCGCTTCACCGGGTTCGCCTGCTGCGTGCTCGCCTTTGACTTGCAGGCCTCCCTCAGCTGGCCGGCCTGGCTGGCCGGGTTCGCTCTGGCCTGGACCGCAGGCCTGGTGGTGCCTGGCGCTCCGGGGGGTCTTGGGGTGTTCGAGGCGGCTTTGTTGCTGCGCTTCGGAGCGGCCATTCCCGAGGGTCCCCTGCTTGCCATTGCGCTCAGTTACCGCCTGGTGGTGAGCGTCGCCGACCTGCTGGCGGCGGGGCTTGTGACGCTCGACAGCCGCATCGATCGCTGGATGGGGGCCCGCAGCGGCGCCTGAGCCGCGGCGCTGATTCGCAACAGCGCTTATTGTTGAGAACCTCCCGGTTGTGAAGGTGCCCGCCCCATCAGCCGAGTCCAGGGACCCTTCGACCCTGCGCGACAGCCTGCACGACCGCGGCCACCGCCTCACTCCCCAGCGGCAGCGGGTCCTGGCCCTGTTCGAGCGCATCGGCGGCGGAAGCCACCTCAGTGCCGAAGAGGTGCACCAGCGGCTGCTGCGTGAACAGGAGCGCGTTTCCCTGGCCACTGTTTATCGCACCTTGCGGCTGCTCTCCTCGATGGGTCTGCTTCAGGAGCTGGAACTGCCGGAGGGCGGCCGCCGGTTCGAGCTCACGGGTGAAACCCATCGCGATCATCACCATCTGGTGTGCGTCCGCTGTGGCCGCACCGAGGAATTTGAAGATCAGGCCGTCCTGAAGGCCGGCGCTCAGGCCTGTGAGCAGAAAGGCTTCCGGCTGTTGGAGTGTGTGTTGATGGTGCGCGCTCGATGCCAGCGTTGCGCTCACCTTGATGCGGGCGTTCCAGATCTGTCCTGCTGATCCTTTCAGCCTGATCCCGGCAGCCTGATCCC
>JBBASO010000017.1:8152-16377 GCA_040399265.1 Prochlorococcaceae cyanobacterium | reverse complement strand
ATCCCAGCACCCTGATCAACCGGCAGGGTCGAGGGTGGCTGACGGCAGCTGGGCCCCTTCGAGCCGTGCAGCTTCGAGCCGTGCACCGGTCAGTCTGGCGCCGCGCAGATCGGCTGCAGCGAGGTTGGCAGACCGCAGATCGGCATCCTGGAGGTTGGCCTGGCGCAGATCGGCACCGCGCAGCTCTGCCCCCCGCAGATCGGCGGCCTGCAGGTCGGTGCCCACCAGGTTCACATCGGGCCAGCGCACACCGGGCGCCCGCAGGGCATGCAGGTCGATGCCGCTGAGATCGAAGCCATCGAAGCCGATGCCGGCCTCACAGAGCATTTCGATCGCTTCGTTGCGGGCGAGGCTGTAGCGGATGCCCGCCTGCTGGCACGAGAGGATCAGCTCCACCGCTTCGATGTGCTGGCGCTGGCGCCGTTTGCCCCCCTCGAGCACGAACAGCAGCGAAGCGGTGACGATGCTCAGCGCCTCAAGATTGTCGACGCTGATCACGCCACCGGCGTCATGCCATAGGCAGCCTCGGGCCAGATTCTGATCGCGGCATTGCTCCCAGCGGTTCACCACGCCCAGGGCCAGGATCGCTCCGGCCAGGGCCAGCAGCAGTCGCAGTGGAAAGGAGCGGTCAAGACGCCGCAGCAGGGGCGAGCGGAGCTGACGCTGGCGCCGCTCGATCCAGTGCTCCGCTGGGTGGGTCATGCCGGTTCGCCGTGGCGTTTGCCTTCGCGCAGCACCTGGGAGGGGCGCAGGCCGAAGTGGTTGCGGAAATCCCGACTGAAGGCCGAGAGGCTGCTGAAGCCGTAGCGGTTGGCCACGGCTGCCACCGTGTCGTTGGGTTCCGGCCGCAGCAGATCCTGGCGGGCCTGTTCGAGGCGCTGCTGGCGGATCCACTGGATCGGACCGCAGCCGAACCGTTGCTGGAAGGCCAGCTGCAGGTTGCGGCGGGAATAGCCGCTGCGCTTCTCGAGGTCGCTGAGGTTGATCGGCTGGTGGAGATTGGCGCGGCCCCATTCCACCACCTCTTCGAAGATCTGTTCACGGGGGCTGCGCGGTTCAGTGCTGTTCTGCAGCAGTGTCTGCAGACGGGGACAGAGCAACAGGGCCAGGGTGCGGTAGATCAGCTCATCAACCCCGAGGTGATCAAAATCGCCGGAACTCTCAAGTTCGGGATGATCGAGCATGCTGAATATCTTCGTGAAGACGCTGAGTAACTGCTGGGTGCGTCGGTCCGTTGGTTGGATGGCTCGCGGGAACTCAAGATCGGCGGCAAAGCGGCGTTCCGACACTCCAAGCCCAGCGATTGCAGCAGCGGTGCGGCGCAGGCGCTGCAGATCAACATCAAAGACAACCCCGTTGAAGTGGGTGTTGATGGAATAGTTGTATGCCTGATCAGGTGAGAAGAAGACCGGGCGATTGGGATCAATCGCATAGTCCTTGCCGTTGCTCTCGTAGCTGATGGAGCCATCCAAGATGAAATTTACTGAACCAATTCCCTCGCGCTCCCCGATCGCACCCACAACGGGGGTACTGAAGCCGCCCGAGAGCAGCAGGCTTCCCACTCCGCAGGTGCTGGAGCGGTGCAGGAACTCGTTTTCATGTCCCTGGCGAGGGCCAAAATCCAGCAACGTGTAGTGCTGGGCCAGTCGCTGGGCAAGGGTCTGAGGGTCCCGATCCACCTGGGCGAGGTGATTGTGGAAGACCAGTCGCTGGGCGCCGGTTTCATCGCCATGTCCAGGCTTTCCAGCCGCCATCAGCCCTCAGGTGAACAACCTCCCTTCATTGTCCATGAGCGGGCAGTGATGACTGCCCGCTCGGAGCGTTTTTTGTTTAAACCAGCGTGGTCTGAGGCCTGGTACGCGATCTGCGTTGGCACTGGATGACATTCTGGGCTGATCAGGCCGTTTCTCCGGCCTTGAACTGCCGATCAGGGGCTGCCTGGATACGATTCCGGCGATCGGATCAATGGCAGAGCGTCGTGGCCGTGGAGCATCTCGTGTCGTCGTTTGCGCTGCTGCTGCGCCAGACCCTCGAGGGCCTCTCGCTGCTCACCGTGTTTGTGGGAGTGTTGCGCTGCCTGCGGCAGGTGTCGCGCCATCGGCTCGGAGCGGTGCGCCTGACCCTGGGGCGCTGGCTCTCCATGGCCCTGGAATTTCAGCTGGCGGCCGACATCGTCGCCACCACGGTGAATCCCAATGGGGAGCAGTTGATCCAGCTGGCAGCCGTCGCCCTGATCCGCACGTTCCTGAATGTCTTCCTGGCGCGGGAGATCGCCGAGGAGCGCCGTTTCCAGCTGGATGGCGGTGACAGGTCCGCCGAGCCTCCGGCCAGCGGCGCCGCTCAACCTTCCGCTTCTCCCCTTCCCGCGGATCTCTGACCGTGACTGAACCCGTGAACCTCACCAATGAGCTGGCCCGTCAGCGCAATCGCGACGCCGCCGAGCGCACCCTGATGGCCTGGGTGCGCACGAGCCTGTCGCTGATCAGCTTCGGCTTCGGTCTCGACAAGATCGTCGGAGCGATCGACCGGGTGAGCGGTACTCCAGGGCCCCGATCGGGTGTGGTGGCCGTGGCCGTGGCCTTCATCTTCACCGGCATCCTGTCGCTGGCGGTGGCCACCCAGCAGCACCTGCGGGAGCTGCGGCGGTTGTCGCGGGCTGATTACGTCTACGTCGAAAGTCCTCGGCTGGCGGCGGCCACCGCCACCTTGATCAGCCTGATCGGGGTAATGGCCATGACCATTCTCATCGTTGGAGTGTTGTGATGACCTTCGCCAAGCTGGTGCCCGTGCTGGTGCCCTGCACCCTGTTTGCTGTGATGCTGGCCCTCGGTGCCGGCCTTCCCACCGACAGCACCGCTGTCTGGCGGCGGCACTGGCCCATGATCCTGCGGGTTGAGCTGGCCACCTGCGTGCTGGTGCCGCTGCTGGGCTTGCTCCTGTTGCTTACGCCCCCCGCCCGGGCCCTCTCGGCGGAGGTGCGCCATGCCATCGCCCTGATGGCGGTCTGCCCGAGTGCGCCGCTGATCCTGCGCAAGGCCGGCAGGCAGGGGGGGAATGCAGCTCTGGCAGGGGGGCTGCAGGTGGGGGCAGCCCTGCTGGCGATCATCACCGTGCCCCTGCTGGCCGATCTGGCCGAGCGGCTCTTCGATGTGGCTGGCTGGGATGTGCTGCCCCGCCAGGTGGCGCTGCAGGTCGCCACGATTCAACTGGTGCCCCTGCTGCTCGGTCTCGGCCTGCGCCGTCTGTTTCCCGCCAGCACCGAACGGTTGCTCGGTCCTCTGGATCGCATCGCCAACACCCTGCTGCTGCTGCTGCTGCTGGCGGTGCTGATCCGCACGGCACCACTGCTCTGGCAGTTCGGTGTTGCCAATCTGGCCGGGGTGCTGCTGATGGCGGTACTGGTGCTGCTCAGTCTGGCGGTGGGCTTTGTGCTGGCCGGGCAGGGGCGGGAGCGGCGCATCACCGCTTCGCTGGTCACCTCGATGCGCAATCCCGGGCTGGCCCTGCTGCTGGCCACCCGCTTCGCCCCCCAGATGCCTGGGGTGAAGATCGGCATCCTGGTGTACGTGCTCGTGACCGTGCTGGTGTCGATGCCGGTGCTGCGCCGCAGCCGCTCATTGGCTGCGGTGCGCTGAGCTGAGCAGATCGCGCTGTCTCACTTTGCAACGGGGGTGCTCTCCTTTCTGGCCGCCGCGGTGGGTCGTTTTCATGATGCTCAGGACACCCTCTGCATCCCCATGCCGAACGGCAAGCCCAACATCCTGATCCTCTGGGGCGATGACATCGGCCAGAGCAATCTCAGTTGCTACAGCCACGGTCTGATGGGGTACCAGACCCCCAACATCGACCGGGTGGCCACCGAAGGTGCCAAGTTCATCCACTATTACGCCGAGCAGAGCTGCACTGCCGGCCGCGCCGCCTTCATCACCGGCCAGAGCGTCTACCGCACCGGCCTCTCCAAGGTGGGCCTGCCCGGCGCCGAGCAGGGCTTCAAGGCCGAGGATCCCACCATCGCCGAGCTGCTCAAGCCCCAGGGCTACCGCACGGGCCAGTTCGGCAAGAACCACTTCGGCGACCGCGACGAGCATCTGCCGACGATGCATGGCTTCGATGAGTTCTTCGGCAACCTCTATCACCTCAACGCCGAGGAGGAGCCGGAGCTGCGCGACTACCCGAAGGAGGATGATCCCGAGTTCCCCAACTTTCGCAAGCGCTTCGCCCCTCGCGGCGTGCTGCACTGCTGGGCCAATGGCGATGGCAGCCAGCGGATTGAGAGCACCGGCCCGCTCACCCGCAAGCGCATGGAAACGGCCGACGACGAGTTTCTGGTGGAGGCCAAACGCTTCATCCGCGACGCGGTGGCGTCTGGCGAACCCTTCTTCGTGTGGTTCAACACCACCCACATGCACTTCCGCACCTACGCCAGGCCCCAGGATGTGGGCCGCAGCGGCCGCTGGCAGTCGGAGTACCACGACGTGATGATCTATCACGACGAGTGCATCGGCGAGATGCTCAACCTGCTTGATGAGCTGGGCATCGCCGACGACACGATCGTGATGTACAGCACCGACAACGGCCCGCACATGAACAGCTGGCCCGATGCCGGCATGACCCCCTTCCGCAGCGAAAAGAACACCAACTGGGAGGGGGCCTTCCGGGTGCCGGCGATGGTGCGCTGGCCCGGCAAGATCCCTGCCGGCACCAACATCACCGGCATCTGCAGCCACCTCGACTGGCTGCCGACCCTGCTGGCCGCCGCCGGCGAACCGGAGATCAAGCAGAAACTGCTCGATGGCCATCAGGTGGGGAGCAAAACGTTCCGCATCCACCTGGATGGCTACAACATGCTCGACTACTGGACGAGCAAGACCGACAAGAGCCCGCGCCGGGAGTTCTTCTACTTCTCCGACGACGGCGATCTGGTGGGCCTGCGCTACGACAACTGGAAGTTTGTGTTCAAAGAGCAGCGCCAGCAGGGCACCTGCCAGATCTGGGCCGAGCCGTTTGTGGAGCTGCGGGTACCCAAGATCTTCAACCTCCTCACCGACCCCTACGAGCGGGCTGACATCACCTCCAACTCCTATTGGGACTGGATGTTTGACCACGTCTTCATGCTGGTCCCTGCCCAGACCTATGTGGGGGAGTTTCTCAAGACCTTCGTGGCCTATCCGCCCCGGCAGAAGGCAGCCAGCTTCTCCCTGGAGCGGGTGATGGAACAACTCGAGCAGGCCGCCAGCGGCGCGGGCTGAGCTGATGCTCCTGCCGCGGGCAGGAGAAAATCCCTGCAACATCGGGCCCGCTTCGGCGGGCCTTTGTTGTTGGCTGTGTTGCTGGCTGTGTTGCTGGTGGTGATGACGGCGCTCAATCTGGCGCGGCTGCTGATTGCCGCTTGCTCCAGATCGAAAAGGGGGCGGCGATCACCAGACTCACCAACGCATAGCCCAGGATGGTGGGTGTGATCTGTTCTGCTGAACCGCTCAACTCGGCGATCAGCAGAGCAAGGCCGAGGTTGCGGGCGATCGTGGCGATCGCCAGGGATGACTGACGGCTGCGATGCTCCGGATTCGCCAGCAGCACTCCCAGACCCAGACCCGCCACCACCAGCAGTGCCATCAGGGCAATCCCGATCACTCCGATCGGCCAGATGAGCTGCACGATCGCCCAGAGCACCACTGGGAACAGCAGCAGTGCTGCCAGTGCCAGAAAGGCAGCATCGGCCAGCCGCCGAATCGGCTGGCGAAGCCGTCGCGCCATCTGGGGTGCTGTCTGCAGCAGCAGGCCGATGCCGATCGGCAGGATCTGCACCGCAGCCACCTGCCTTGCCACTGCGCCGACGGCAACGCTGCTCTGAAGGTCCAGAGGGAGCACAGCATCAAACAGAGCCAGTGTGGCGGGCGTGATCACCAGGGTGAGGATGGCCAGGGTGATATGCAGGCTGCTTGTGTACGCAGGATCCCCTCCCGCCAAGGCTGCGCGTTTGTAGGTGACAGGCGCGCCCGGGCAGGCGGCCAGGATGGCCAGACCCGCGGTCACGCCAGGGGCGGTTGGAACCAGTTTCACCACCAGAATTGTGGCCAATGGGAACAGCACAACGACACACAACAGTGAGCGAAGCACCAAGGCTGGATTGCGCCATAGAGCTCTCAGGTCTGGCAGCGACTGCTGGGCTCCTAGCGACAACATCAAGATGAAGATGATGACTCCCAGTGCATTCTGAATCAGGTGTGCCGGCATGATGCTGATGGGAGAGACCTTTCAGATGTATCATGAAATCGAGTGAGGGCTATGCCGTTGTTTCTCAATGGCGCAACTCCAGGCAGCATGCACTGCTCAAGCAGTAGGGATCCGCTGCATTTTGGGGCGGCTGTTGCAAAGCTGCGGGCCTGGCGGTTCATGCCTACGCTGCATTCATCCGAGACCGGCATTCGGATGCCAGCACGCTCCGCCACCCCGCCTGGCCGTCCCCTCGGACGGCCACCTGCACCCGGGATGATCTGGATTCCGCCCGGCAGCTTCGTGATGGGTTCCGATCAGCATTACCCGGAGGAAGCCCCGGCCCACATCGTTGAGCTGGCGGGCTTCTGGATCGATCGGGCCCCGGTCACCAACGCTCAGTTCCTGAAATTCGTAAAGGCCAGCGGCTACCGCACCCTGGCCGAACGCCCCGCCGAGGCTGCGCTTTATCCGGATGCCAGTGCTGAGCAGCTTCAGCCCGCTTCCATCGTGTTTGTGGCGCCGACTGAGCCGGTGGCCCTCCAGGATCACCTGCGCTGGTGGCAGTACATCCGCGGTGCTGACTGGCGCCACCCGGAAGGGCCCGGCAGCTCGATCAAGGGGCGCGACCAGCACCCGGTCGTGCACATCGCCTGGGAAGATGCAAATGCTTATGCCGACTGGGCCGGCAAAGGTCTGCCAAGCGAAGCGGAGTGGGAGCGCGCCGCCTGGGGCGGCCGGGAAGGCAGCGACTATGCCTGGGGCGATGCGCTCCATCCGGGTGGGGTGCCCGTGGCCAACACGTTTCAGGGGCAGTTCCCTCACCACAACAACCGACTGGACGGTTATGAGCGCACCTCACCGGTGGGCGCCTTTCCACCCAACGGATTCGGACTGGTGGACATGATCGGCAACGTCTGGGAGTGGACCGACAGTTGGTACGGCCCCCATGGCCCGGCAGCGGCTCCTTTCGAGACGGAACCAGCTGGATGTTGCCGCGCTTCCACCGATCTGGCCGACGAGCGTGCCCGGCTGCTCAGCATCGATCCGACCTCTCAACATGGAAACCTGCCCCGCAAGGTGGTGAAAGGCGGCTCGTTTCTGTGTGCTCCCAGCTATTGCCGCCGGTACCGTCCCGCTGCACGCATGGCCCAGGGCATCGACACCTCCACCTGCCACATGGGCTTCCGTTGCATCGTGCGGCCGGCTGGCTGATCCAGCTGATCTGCCAGCAAGGCCGCACAGGCGGAACGCCTCAGAGCTGACGGCGATCGAGCGCATCCGCCAGGCGGGTGGCGGCGGAGGCCAGCTGAGCCTGCGGATCGGGAGGCGCGATGGCGTCATCGCTGCGGCGCATCGCTTCGATCGCCCGCACGATCATGAACACCACGAAGGCGATCACCAGGAAGTTGATCAGGGCAACGATCACCGAGCCAGCGGGCCAGTCCTGAATCGAAGCCACATTGGCTGCTTTCAGGGCCGGTTGGAGCACGTTGGTCATCACCAGGCTCACCAAGGCGTCCACGACCTTGCCGAAGGCGCCGCCGATCACCACGGCCACAGCCAGGTCAACGACGTTGCCCTTGTTGATGAAGTCCTTGAAGTCGGAGAGCAGAGTGGAGCGTGAACGGGTCATGGCTGTTCTTGAGAAGCGATGGAAGAAGAAAAATGGCAGGCCATGGAGCTCGCAACCTCATCACCACAACGGCAAAAAATTGCGCGAATTTGCAAGTGCTGAACGCGCGATTCGGTGCTGGGCGGCTGAAGCTGTGTGCAGACTTGGCCCGCTTATTAAAGCGGGCTGAGCCGAAAAGTCCAGATCTGATGCTGAACCTGATGCTATTGTTGCGGTGTCGGGTCTGCGGAACAGAGTTTTTCTTGCGATGTTTCCTGCGAGATTTGCTGCGATGTTTCAGCAAAATTGCTTTGAAAAAACGCTTTTTCTGAACGCTCGTGTTGAGCGCTTGTGTCCAGCAGTTTTGTTGAGCGCTTGTGTCCAGCAGTTTTGTTGA
>JBBASO010000017.1:0-8052 GCA_040399265.1 Prochlorococcaceae cyanobacterium | reverse complement strand
TGAGCGCTTGTGTCCAGCAGTTTTGTTGAGCGCTTGTGTCCAGCAGTTTTGTTGAGCGCTTGTGTCCAGCAGTTTTGTTGATCAGAAGAAGAACTTCAGACCCAGTTCGATGCCGTTCTGATAGCTGCTGAAGCCGCTGGATGGCGTGCGGTCGTTTTCGTAGCGCAGGCCTAGAAAGCGCCAAGAGAGGTTGATGTCGGTGTTGTTGCCCACCGCATAGCCCAGGCCCACCTGGGCGTTGCCCGAGAGATCTTTCTCGCCGCTGAGGCCGAAGCCGCCGATGTCGCCGCGGGCGAACACCCGCAGCTTCGGAGCCACGAACACGCTCGCCTGCAGTCCGACCAGGGGTTGGGCCCAGGTGCGTCCGAAGTTGCCCTGGCGTTCGAACACCAGGCCCAGCGGTCCATTGCCGCGGATCTGGGCATTCACATCCAGCTGGGCGTCGATCACGCGCACGCCCGCATAGGGAATGATGCTGAAGCGGCCCGGTTCCGCCACGGCGGCCTCAGGGTCGCCGAAGCGGTAGCGCACGGCCAGGTCATAGAGCCCCTGCGTAGTGGCGACGCTGGCCTTGCCGGTGAGGCGCCCACCGGGGGTGGTGCGGGCGGAATCGGCGCTGAGGCGCACATAGCTCAGGTCGGTGAGCAGCCCCCAGCGGTCGTGCTCCACGCTGCCCCGCAGGGACGTCACCCACTTCAGGCTGGAGAGGATCTGGCCGAGGTCAAGGTCGGTGTCGGCCTCGAAGCCGCGGATGGTGGTGGTGCCCGTGGTCCGAAGCGGGGCAAACCCGTAGAGCTCCACCGTTCCCCGCCAGGGATTGTCAACGGTTTCCACCTCCTGCCTGACCTCGGTCTCGCCCTGCGGCTCGGGCGCGGCCGGGTCGGGAGATGGCGCGGCGCTGTCGATTCCCTCTGCCGCCTGCGTCAGCGGCGGCAGCAGCAGGCTGGCCAGCAGCAGCAGGGAGGCACTGGATCGACGCAGCGTTGCAGAGAGAGTCGGTGTCATGGCGTGTCTGATGAAGTGAGTTGGCTGGTTGGCGGCGCGGGTCAGCGGCGCGGGAAGAGCAGCTGGATCTGGGCCCGGATCGTCACATCCCCGAAGGGCTCGGGTTTTACCACGTTGGCGAAGGCCTGCAGGGATGCATTCACCGGCTGGCTGCCGATCCTGAACACCCGGCCCACCCCCCCGCCGAGCGGCACCAGCCAGCGATCGGTGCTGGCCTGCCAGTCGGCGGTGATGATCGGCGAGGCAACCAGATACCACCCGTTCGGCAGGTTGTAGTTCACGAAGGGCTGCACCAGGAGCCGGTTCACCGAGCGACGTTCCGAGTCGCCTGCCACCGACCAGATCTGGTTGACCAGGCCGCCGGCCACCCAGGGGCCTCTGGTATAGACCGCTACCGCCGCCGGCCCCAGGGCCCATTGGCCGCTGCCAAGTTCGTCCCGGCTGGCGGTGGGCAGCAGCAGGGTGGGCCCGAAACCCACGGTCCAGCGACCGGGCAGCCTTGGCACGAGGAAGAAGCTGGGGTTCAGATCGCCGATGCCGTTGCTGGTGCTGCCTTCGGGTCTGGGCTGGCTCACCACCGGCAGGATCGTGCGGGTCACCAGGGAGAGCTGCTCATTCAGCCGAAAGGGCACCACCGGCTGAATATTGAGCACATTGAGGGTCTGGTCCCGATCGGGTCCGACCCCTGGAGTGGTGTTGTTCTGGAAGGGAACGCTGATCAGGTTGGCGATCGGGTTCTGGGCCTGCTCGGCCAGCCCTTCCGTGTTGTCCGGCTGAGCGTCGTCGTTTGGGACGGGGGATTCTGTGTTGATGACATCTGCCCGCACCGTCTGCAGGCCGCCCGCCAGCAGAATGGCTCCGAGACCGTGAAGCAACCGGAGCACGATCATGGCCGGCACGGGATCACTCAGCAACGGCGCAGACTCTGACAGAAAGGACCACCATGCGCATGGCGGTTTTGGCTTGCTGCGCATGCCTGTGCCGAAGGCGATCAGTTCTGCGCGCTTTCGCTGACGCAGGCTCACGCCTCATCCCTTGCATGAAAAAAGCCGCCGCGAAAGGGCGGCGGCCAGGGCGAATGGCGGCGCTGGCTCAGGTGTTGCCGAAGGCCACCTGGCAGGCGGCGTTGAGCAGTTCCGCCTCCCGGGCGGTGCTGGGATCGCGCCCGTCGAGGGTGCCGCGTTTGCAGTCGGCATTCATGGCCACTTCCCGTTCGCCGGATTCCACCGAGAAGCTCACCGACTGCTCGTTGAGCGGTTCGACGCTGCCGTAAAGCAGGCGGTAGTCGGTGTTGGGCACCACGATGGTGGTGTTGTGGCTGCTGACGGCATCATCCACCGCCGCATTGATGATGGCGGCCGTGGCCAGGCTTGTCACACCCCAGGCTGCGGCGTTCGCGCCCCACCAGCCCCAGCTGGGTGTCGCCCAGCCGCCATACCAGCCGTAGTTCCACGGACGGGCGTTGCCCCAGCCTGGCCGGGCCCAGCCGGGATACCGATCCCAGCGGTCCCAGCGGTTGGCCCTGTCATCCCAACGGTTGTCGCGGCGATCCCAGCGGTCATCCCGCCGGTCATTCCGGTTGTCGCCGCGGTTATCCCGGTTGCCCGAACGGTCGTCACGCCGTCCGTCCCGGTTCTCCGAGCGGTCGTCACGCCGTCCGTCCCGGTTCTCCGAGCGGTCGTCGCGGCGGCCGTCCCGGTTACCGGAGCTGTTGGCCGTTCGGTTGTCGCGGTTGCCGGCCTGGCGGTTGTCGGAGCCCTTGCGCTGGTCGAGGGAGGGGCCGCCCTTCTGATTCGAACGGCTCGACCAGCCTCCGCTCGGTTTTTTCGACCCCCTGTTGAGGCTTGAGCCGGAGCTCTTGAAGCCACTTGAGCCTTTCGAGGCGCGGGATCGGCTGCCACCGCCACCGCCACTGCGGCCACCGCCGCCCCCTCCTTTGCGGGCGATCAGTTCCGGGGATTGCGTCCCGGTCGGCACCGGTTCCAGCAGAAACTGGGCCGCATCTGCCGGGAGTGCCGGCAGGCTGAGCAGGCCCGCCAGCAGCAGTCCGAAACCGCTGCGGGAGCGAGCCGTCTGTTGGTGACCCATCAGTTCACCCCCTCGCAGGCCTCGTCGTAGCAGGTGAGGCTCACCCGGCCATCGCGGCTGAACTTCACCCCCACCAGATCCCTGCCGGCCAGGGCCTCCACTTTCTCCTCACGCACGCTGTTGAGGTAATTCGGGTTCACCACGCAGAGATCGCGCCCGTTGAAGCAGATCGTGTTGGTGGAGAAGCGGGCGCCGGCGGAACGCAGCACGACCCAGCTGTTGGTGGCCGCATCCCAGCGGCTCATGCTCACCGGCGCGTCGGAGACCCGGATCAGCTCCACGGTCTTGCCGATCGTGTGGCGATAGACCGTCACATCGCCCTCATTGGTCGCTTCGATCACGCAGTCTTGGGCGGGCCCGCCCTTGATCGAGCAGGTGGTCTTCAGTTTGTAGAGGGTTTCCGAGGAGACCTTGGTCTGAGCCTCGACCGGTGGTGCGTTCAGACCGGTGCACAGGCCTGTGGCACACAGCAGGGCGGAGGCGACCCCGAGGCCGAAGCGCTGAGCTGTTGAGTTGCGGAGCTGCATGAAGAATCAATCCCCCCGTGAAAGAGTGGGAAACAACATCATGCTGAGCATCAACGCCGCTCTCGGCCCTGTTGCTGTTGCACTTGGCCACATTGAACCTGCAGGCAGGCTGTTGCGCTCCCGATTGTTCCGGTTTCAGTTCGCCAGGAACGCAGAACTTGCTGGAAACCGACGGCCTTTGTTCTGGCTGCACTGCCCTCATCCGCTGCTCTCAACCACTGCTCTCAACCACTGCCACCGCCCACTGCCACCGCCCACTGCCACCGCCCACTGCCATTGCCCATGCACCGCAGTGCTGATGGCCGATCCCACCGTTCACTTGGTGGCCAGTGCCAATGGTGACCAGTGCGAAGTGTTGCGGCCGCCAGCAGGCCAGGTTTTCAGGTGGAAGCGAGCCAGGTGCCGCCTCGGCCCCGTTCAGCCGCGTCGCTCCAGGCTGGGGATCAGCGCCAGTGAAGCGGCCAGGCCGAAGACCATGATCAGCAGGGCCGGTCCCATGGCAGCCCCCACCCGCTCATCGCTGGCGTACTGGAACACCCGCACCGCCAGGGTGTCGAAGTCGAATGGGCGCAGGGCCAGGGTGATCGGCAGCTCCTTCACCACGTCAACGAACACCAGCAGGCTGCCCACCAGCAGGGGGCCCCGCAACAGGGGCAGGTGCACCCGTCGCAGCACCTCGACCCAGGTGCAGCCCAGGCTGGAGGCGGTTTCATCGATGCTGGGGGGGATGCGCTCGAGGGCGGCGTCGAGCCCCTGCTTCGACACGGCCAGGAAGCGGTCGCCATAGCCCCAGAGCAGCAGCAGCACCGGGCTGAGCCCGAGCGGACCCCCGAACACCAGCAGGCCAAGCGCCAGCACGCTGCCCGGGATGGCGTATCCCAGGCCAGCCACGAAGGTGAGCTGTCGCACCGCTGGAGCGTTCAGCCAACGTCTGCTGATCGACAGCAGCAGGGCTCCGGCGGCAGTGACGGCGGTGGCGGCGCAGGCCAGGGCCAGGCTGCGACCGGCCAGCTGCCCGAGTTCCTCCAGGGGTTCAGCCTGCAGCCCCTGCCAGCCCTGCTGTATCCACAGGGCCGGGATCGCCACCGCCAGCAGAGGGGGCAGTGCGCATGTGAGCTGGGCCAGAGTCGCCCTCCATCCGTCTAGGGGCCATAGCGGCTCGGGCCTGTTGCCGCCCTCCAGGTTCCAGCGCCGGCTGCGCCGGCGCAGCAGCCGTTCCCCCGTGATCAGCACGGCCACGATCGCCAGGGCCACCAAGGCCAGCAGAGCCGCACCCTGGGGATCTCCGTCGACTTGCCAGCGATCGAGGATTCCCGCGGAGAGGCTGGGAACGCCTAGCAGGCGCACTGCTCCCAGTTCATTCACCACCTCCATGGCGCTCAAGGCCACGCCGGCACCGATGGAAGGCAGGGCAATGGGCAGGGCGATCCGGAAGAAACTGGCCCAGGGGCCAACGCCGAGGCTGCGGCTGGCCTCCAGTAGCCGGCGGCCGCTCATCGAGAAGCTCTCGGTGCTGAGCAGGAACACGTAGCTGTAATTGGCGAGGCTGAGCAGGCCCACGGCCCACCCCAATCCGTGAATCTGTAGCCCGCGGTAGCTGCCCCAGTCGATCAAGCTGGCCGCCAGCAGATAGGCGGGGAAAGCCATCGGCACGAGCTGGGCGATCCGCAGCAAGCGGCGGCCGGCAAAGCTGCAGGTCGCGGTCAGCCAGCCGATGGCAGTGCCCACAACGGCGCCGAGGACCCCCTCTCCAGCCACCAGAAGCAGGGTCCCTCGCACCTGGCTGCTGCCATCCACACCGAGGGCGGGCACCAAGGCGCTGCCGCTGAATAGCGCGCCTTGCACCAGGGTGAGCAAGGGCAGCAGGGCCAGCAGGCTCATCACCACCACAGCGAGAAGAAGCCCGGTCCTGCTTCTGGAGCGGACCGGGCTGGGATGCGGATGGCCTGTGATCAAGAGGGGCGTCAACGATGTGCCAGCTCCTTACTGCCAGCCAGCCTGCGTCATCAGTTGCACAGCCTCTCGGTTGCGGCGACCGAGCTGCTCCATCGTCACGGGTGAGGCCTTGAAGGTGCCGAAGGCCTTGAGGGTGGGGTTGTTGCCCCAGCCCTTGAGGGGGTACTCATTGTTGGCACCGGCGTAGCCCTCGCCCGAGGTTGGCGAGGCCAGGAACTCCAGCAGGCGGCGGGCACCCTCCGGATTGCGGGAAGCATGGGTCACCCCGCCGGCCGTGACGTTTACATGGGTGGGATTGGGCCACACCAAGCGCACCTGTTTGGCCGCGTCCCGATCGACCGCGTTGTCACCCCTCAGCATCCGCGCCAGGTAGTACTGGTTGGCGATGGTGGCACCGCACTGCCCCTGGCCTACAGCCCGGATCATCGGTGTGTCGGAGGTGTAAAAGGTGCCCTTCCTGTTGGCAACAATCCCTTCCGCCCACTTGCGTGTGGCCGCAGCGCCGCGGCGCACCAGTTCGTCTGCCACGAGAGACTGGCTGTAGACGCTGGCCCGGTTGCGCAGGCAAAGCTTGCCTTTGAACTCCGGCCGGGTCAGATCGGCGTAGGTGCGGATCTGGTTCGGGTTGACCAGGGCCTTGTTCACCATCACCGGCCGGGCACGACGGGTGAGAGCGAACCAGCGGCCGCCGGGATCCCGCAGGTTGGCGGGAACATCCTTGCTGAGTTCGGCCGAGCGAATCCGGCGAAACAGATTGGCTTCCTGAGCCCGGTAGAGCCGGGCGGCATCCACCAGCACGAGCAGATCCGCCTTGCTGTTGGCACCTTCACTTTTGAGGCGCTGAATGAGTTCATCGTCTTTGCCCTCCAGCAGATTCACCTTGATGCCGGTACGCCGGGTGAATTCTGCATAGAGTTCCTTATCTGTATTGTAATGACGTCCGGAGTATACGTTCACGTCCTGGGGACGATTCTGGGTCTGGGCCAGTCCTAGTGTTCCAGTGATTGTGGTGAGTCCGATGGCGATGACGCCGAGGCTTGTTCCGGACCTGAACCGGTGTTTGCTCTTCATTCAATGTTGATGGTGAGGGGGCTTTCGCGCTGATGGTTGGGATGACTCAACTTGGTCGGCGCTGCAGATTGTGATCTGAACCCAGGGCACTTGAGGGTGTGGCTGGGCGGAAATGGATGCCGACGTCGACTGAGGACTTCTGCTTTTTCTCCTTGCGGTCATTCTCGGGCATGCTTTGCCTGCGTGTTGCCCGGGGGCTGTGACCCATGAGCACTCGCGTTGTAACAATTGCTACGAAGCCTGGGCCGCGTTCTCCACGGCTGGCGCCGGGATGGATCGGTGAGCGGATCTGAGATCAGCACTGTTCACAAGACTCTCGGGTGCGTGATCTGATGCGTTCAGCTGCGGCTGCAGACGCGCCCCACAAGTCTATAAACCGGCTGAGTGAAGCGGTCGCCGCGTTGTCACACGCTCGGGTGACCGAACATCTCGGCGTTGCCGAATCGACAACCTGGGGAGGTATGTGGAAGAGTTCGCCAGCAGATCAGATGCGCCAGGTTGTCCTGTTCTGCCTCGTCTGCACAGAAGTTGAGTACAGCAGTCGGGAGTCTGAACAGGGCTCAACGATGACGTCGAACCGGCACCAGCACGGGCTGCATCAGGCCGCCACCGCCATTGTCGTCGTCGGAATCGGTGGTAAGCCAGAAGGCCAGACCGAACAGGGCCACCACACCGGTGAAGAGCAGCAGTTCAGTCATGGCGTCTGCATCAATGCAGTCAACTTAGCGGGGTTGTCAGTCGATGGTGTAGCAAATGCCTCCGATCAGGCCAGCGGGGCCAGAACCAGCACCACTCCCGCGAGGCTGAGTGCGCCGGCCAGCAGGAGGGTCCAGCGGCTGGCGGCTCGGCGCAGGAGCAGGGTGGAGATCCCCACCACGCTGGCGGATCCCAGAAACGCACCCAGCCACCAGCTGGCGTGGCCGCTGGCTTCCTGGCCGTGCAACAGGGCATGAATCGCCACCGCCGCCGCGATGATTCCGCCGATCACCGGGAGCTGAGGCGATGGGTGGCTGCGTTGATGCCGCAGCATCAGCAGGCCCAGGCTGGACACCGCCAGTGCCGCCAAAAGCTCGGCTCCGGGCAGGTTTCCGCCGATTGCGCCGATCACGGCGCCGCCCAGCGCACCGGCCAGGGCAAACAGCAGCACGCCGTTGCCGATCTGGGCCGCCACGCCACCCACGCCAAGCAGCAGCAGCAGATGGTCCAGGCCCAGCAGGGGGTGGCTGGCACCGGCGATCAGTCCACCAGCAGCCACGCCGTGGGCGGCGGCGGGCAGCGCCGAGAGCAGGCTCAGCCCCAGTCCGGCCGTTGCGGCCAGGCAGGCATGGCTGAAGCGCTGGATTCCTGAACTGGATGGGGGCATGGTCGGAAGCCGGTCCGCGCCGGCGGCGAAAAACAAGGTTGC
>JBBASO010000016.1:0-36398 GCA_040399265.1 Prochlorococcaceae cyanobacterium | reverse complement strand
CCCTTGAGCCACTGCAGGATCAGCACCCGGTGGCTCTTGTCCTGGCTGATGCCGCGACCGATCGCCTGCAGGGCCTTGCCCAGGGCGCTGGTGCTCTTGCCCTTGCCCTCGCCGGTGTAGATCTCGATGCCGTCGAGGCCCTCTGGGATCGGGCCATCGCTGGTCTGGCTCTGGCGCTGGTGGGGACGCATCTCAGAGTGCAGATCGGCCAGCTGCACCAGCTGCCGCGGCGCTCCCCGGCCCGTGCAGATCACCTCCATGCTCGGGGGTTTGGCCGCCAGGGTGCGACACACCTCATCGGCATCGAGCAGGCCCAGGTCGAGCACGGGGTTGAGCTCATCGAGCACCACCACCGAATAGAGGTCGGAGGCGATGGCGCCCCTGGCGATGTCCCAGCCGCGCTGGGCTTCCTGACGGTCGAAGCGGGTGGCCTCCTCGGCGGTGAAGAACTCGCCGCGGCCGGTGCGCACCTGGTCGATCAGGTGTGGGAACCCTTGCTGCAGGGCCTCAATCGCCCCGTCTTCGTCGTAGGCCCGGCCGGGACCCTTGAGAAAGCGCAGCAGCAGCACCCGGGTGCGTTTTTGCTCGCAGATGCCCAGGCCGATCGTGCGCAGCACCACCCCGAGAGCGGCCTGGCTCTTGCCCTTGCCGTCGCCGTCATACACATGTAACTGACCGTGGGCCCGCTCGTCGCTGCCGGCGGCGGTGCGGATGCCGATGCCCCGGCCCGAGCCCCGCTGCGGCGTCTGAGTGCTGCTCGGGGTCATCGCGTGGCTGACGCACCCCTGGATGCTACCCAGGTCGGCATCGACAACAGTCACCCGCAGCTTGCCAGGATCCCCGTGCGGCTCGCACGCCATGGCCTACACCCTGCTCGACTCCTTGCCCGCCGATCTGCAGCGGGCCCTGCGTGAGCTGCGCAGCGAGCTGCGCAGCCTGGGCCGGGTGGTGGTCGCCTATTCCGGTGGGGTGGACAGCTCCCTGGTGGCGGCGATCGCCGTGGAGCAGCTCGGCGAGCAGGCCATCGCCATCACCGGCGTCTCGCCGGCCCTGGCTCCCCATCTGCGCCGGGAAGCGGTGGAGCAGGCCCGCTGGCTCGCTATCGCCCACCGTGAGATTGCTACCGCAGAGCTGGCCGACCCCGCCTATGCCAGCAACCCAATGGAGCGCTGTTACGCCTGCAAACGGGAACTGCACACACTGCTGGCACCGATCGCCGCCGCAGCCAGTGCGGCCCAGGTGCTCGATGGCGTCAATCTGGATGATCTCAGCGACCACCGACCCGGGATCCAGGCGGCCCGGGAATTCGGTGTGCGCTCCCCGCTGGCTGAGCTGCGCATCGACAAGGCGGGGGTGCGCCAGCTCTCCCGGGCGCTGGGCTTGCCTTGGTGGGATAAACCAGCCCAGCCCTGCCTCGCCTCGCGTTTCCCCTATGGCGAATCGATCAGTGCCGTCCGCCTGGAGCGGGTGGCCGCCGCCGAGGCCTGGCTGCGGCAGGCGGGCTGGTCTGAGGTGCGGGTGCGCAGCCAGGGGGAGACGGCCCGTATCGAACTGACGGCCGGTGAACTGGCCCAAGCCCTGAACATCTGGAGTTGTCCGCAACAACGTCAGGCCCTGGTTGACGCTTTCCTCAACCTTGGTTTCACGGCAGTGGCCGTCGATCTGGAGGGTCTGGTGAGCGGCAAGCTCAATCGCATCGCCGGCGTTGCCGCACCAGACCGGCCGGGCCGGCTGTTGCCCTAGCTGGCTAAGGCGGGCTCGCGGCTCCCAGTCGCGATCGCGGCCGGCGTCTCGCGCCGGAAGCTGGTCAGCTTGTGGTCGCTGGCAGCCAGTTCCGCCGCCAGCACCGCGCAGGCCCGCTCCGGCATCGTGTGGTCACCACAGGTGAATACATCCACGGCGGCATAGCCCGATTCGGGCCAGGTGTGGATCGAGATGTGGGATTCGGCCAGCAGGGCCAGGCCGGTCACACCCTGGGGTTCGAAGGCGTGGGTGATCAGGTTCAGCAGGGTGGCACCAGCCCGTTTCGCTGCGGCGGTGATGGTGTCCCTGAGAAAGGCTTCGTCGTCGAGCCTGGCGCTGTCGCAGCCGTAGAGCTCGAGAATGCAGTGTTTGCCGACGGTGTCGGAAATCGGTGTGCCCGTGGTGTCGGGGGTCGTCTGAAATGCACCGGTCCATCCCGGGTTCGGGTGGAGGCAGGGCAGGCTCTGGGTCATCGAACGCGACCGAACAGGTTTGAAACCCTACGCGCTGGAGGGCAGATCCTGCAGATCCGGGGCCACCAACCGGCCCTCGCGCATCGTCACAACCTGACAATCCTGTCGCCAGCCCCCCGTGAAGGCACCCAGGTGGGTGGTGCTCACCAGGCACTGGTGGCCATCGCCCACCGCCTCGAGCAGCAGCTGCTGGCGCTGCGGGTCGAGTTCCGCCAGCACGTCGTCGAGCAGCAGTACCGGGGGCTCTCCCACCACCTGCCGCACCAGCTCCAACTCCGCCAACTTCAGGGCCAGCACCAGGGTGCGCTGCTGACCGGCTGACCCGTAGCGCCGAGCCGTCTGGTCCCCCAGCAGCAGCTCCACCTCGTCCCGGTGTGGACCGACAGCGCACTGCCCCAGTCGCAGCTCCTCGGCCCGTTGGCTTGCCAGTTGCGTCAGCAGCTTCTGCCTCCAGATCTCCTCTTCTGTCTCCACGCCAGCCTCTCCGTCGAGCCGGGTTCCACTTCGGTAGTGGAGCCGCAGCCGTTCCCGCCCGTCGCTCAGGCGGTTCTGCCAGCCGGCCGCCAGCGGGGCCAGCCGTTCCAGGGCCCTCTGGCGGCGACGGTGCACCCGTGTCCCCACGAGGGCCATCTGCAGATCGAAGGCGTCGAGCAGCTCATCGCGCACGGCACCACCGAGCCCGCGGCGGAGCAGCTGAGTGCGTTGGCGCAGCAACCGGGTGTAGCGGCCAAGCAGCTCGGCGTAGACCGGCTCAAGCTGCAGCACGACCCGGTCGAGCCAGTGACGCCGGGTGGCTGGTTCCCCCCGCACCAGCTCGAGGTCGAGGGTGCTGAAGCCAACGCAGCGCAGGCTTCCCAGCAGGTCGTGTTGTCGTTGGAGAACTTTGCCGTTCCGACTCGCCTGGCGACCGCCGCGCTGGCGCAGCTCCAGCTGCAGCCGGTCACCATCGCAGCCCAGCGCCTGCAGGTTGGCGCGCTGTTCACCGTGGCGGATCAGATCCTGATCCCTGCTGGTGCGGTGGGAGCGCAGGCTGCCCAGCAGTTCCACCGCTTCCAGCAGGTTTGATTTCCCCTGGCCATTGGCACCCACCACCAGCAGCCGAGGCGCTTCGAACGCCAGCTCAAGCTGTTCGATGTTGCGGAAGTGTCGCAGCTGCAGGCCGTGCAGCCGGAGGGGGGGCTGGATGGGTCCGACGCGGTCAGCGGTTAAGGTAGAGGAGATGGATGCAGACTCTGCAAACCGCACTTTCCACAGAGCTACGCCTCTTGGGTATGCGGCAGCGGATACAGGTCGCATGGCCTGTTGTGTTCCTCTCCACCGTCTGCTCCCCGGCATCGTGCTGGTCGAGGCAGGCCGACGAAGGCCTTTCACCCCTCGTCTTCCATCAGGCCGTGCAACTGCGATCATCCGCAGCCACCCGGCCCGGGTTGCTTGACCCGTTCAGGCTCCAGCGATCGGTTCCTTCAGTGAGCCAAGCGTTTGGGCATGTAGCTCAGTTGGATAGAGCATCAGATTCCGGTTCTGAGGGTCGGGGGTTCGAGTCCCTCCATGCTCGTCACGGTCTGAACGGTCAACCTCAACAGCCCATCTGCCATCTTTAGTTTGACAAGGTCATCCGACCAAAACTTGGCCTTACAACTTTTGGTCTTGCAAACTCAGAATCTTAATGGTGGGCCTGAACAATTGGTTTCGCAGGTTTTTTGTAGTCACATCTCGGTGATTACCCATAAAATTCAGGCTGAACCGTGAAGTCAGGCTGAACCGTCAATTGGAGAAGCAAATCTGAACAGGCAATCCGGTTGCTGCATCTCCGGAACGGTTCGGTGTAATCGGCCGAACCGGCGAACGTCAGACCGCTGATCAGAGCAGCAGCCCCATCGCCCTGATGCCGCCTGGATTGACCACGAACCCACAACGTTCAAGTGAAGCCAGGGCTTCCGGCGGGGCGGAGAGCGAGATGCTGCAGCCCGGCAGCTCCCGGCGAAGGCGGTGCAGGGCTGCCTGCACCAGAGCCAGGAGCAGGTCACCTTGGATCGTCTCGTGCTGGTCCGCCCACAGGTCCCATAGGTTGGCGTTGAGGGCCCTGTCGCTGGTGGCCCGCACGAAACCAACCACCCGACCATCCTCTGTTTCCACCCGCAGGTGCCAGATGCTCTGGTGGAGAACACGCTGCCAGAGAGCCAGGCTGCGCGCGCGGTCTCCAGCTTGCTCCAGCAGGGCATTGAGGTCGGCGAACGGGGGCTCTCCCTCCGTTAAGAGCCGGTAGCCGGGTTCCAGACGGGGGGCCGGCTGATGATGGCGGAATGGGAGGAGCAGGGAGCCCAGGGTGACCTCTTGATGATCTCTAGGGTGATTCAGCCGGTGTTGCGCATGCCGGCGGCGATGCCGTTGATGGTGAGCAAGGCACCCCGCAGCAATTCACTGCGGCTGTAGGTGCGTCCATCATGGCCGTCTGGAGCGGCTTCACTGATCGGGGGCTGACGATTCTGGTCCCGCAGGCGCCGCAGCAGGGCAACCTGAAGGAAGCCGAGGGGCACGATGGTGCGATTGCGCAGATCCACAGACAGCTGCAGGGCAGGATCGCTGTCGAGCAGACGCTGGTGGCCGGCGATCTGAAGCACGAGATCCCGGGTGAGCGTGAATTCGGCCGCGATCGTTTCGAAGATCTGCTCGAACGATGCCCGATTGTCGCTGCGCCCCAGGGCCTGCACGTAGTGGTGCGCGAGGTCGATGTCGACCTTGGAGAGCGTCATCTCCACCTTGGAGATCAGCATGCGGAAGAAGGGCCAACGCTGGTGGAGCACCCGCAGCAGCTCGATCTGGTCTGGATCCCGGTCCAGTTCTTCCTGCAGGGCTGCGCCAACGCCGAACCAGCTGGGCAGCAGGAAGCGGCTCTGGGTCCAGCCGAACACCCAGGGAATGGCCCTCAGGCTGGAGAGATCCTTGGCGCCGCTTTTGCGCCGGGCCGGCCGGCTGGAGATTTGCAGCTTGCTGATCTCCTCGATCGGTGTGCACTGCTGAAAGAAGGCCACCAGATCGGGGTTGTCGTGCACCAGGGCTCGGTAGAAGTCGCGGGAGCGCGCCGCCAGGCGGCCCATCAGCGCATTCCAGCTGGGTGTGTCATCCACCGGTGTGCTCACCAGGCTGTTCTGGATCACTGCCGTGGTCACGGTTTCCAGGTTGAACAGAGCCAGTTCCGGCAGGGAGTATTTCGAGGCCAGCACCTCCCCCTGCTCGGTGATCTTGATCCGGCCCTGCAGGGTGCCACTGGGCTGGGCCAGGATCGCCTGGTAGGCCGGGCCGCCACCGCGACCCACCGACCCGCCCCGACCGTGGAAGATGCGCAGAGCGACGCTTTGTTCGGTGGCGAGGCGCTGCAGGGCGATCTGGGCTTTGTGGATCTCCCAGTTGCTGGAGAGAAAGCCCGAGTCCTTGTTGCTATCGGAGTAGCCGAGCATCACCTCCTGCAGCGGCTCGTTCCCCTCGCGGCAGTTCAGCAGCTGACGGTAGAAGGGTTGCCGGAAGAGAGCCTCCATCACCGCAGGAGCGCCCTGCAGGTCTTCAACGGTCTCGAACAGAGGCACGACCAACAGCGAGGAGCGGGGCGCAACCGGATCCACCAGCCCGGCTTCCTTGGCTAGCAGCAGCACCTCCAGCAGATCAGACACGGTGTGACTCATGGAGATCACGTAGGTGTGGCAGATGCGGGTGCCGAATTCCTCCTGCAGGCGTTTCACCATCCGCAGCACAGCGAAGGTCTCGGCGGTGGCTTCGCTCCAGTGGGCGGCTGCCGGCACCAGGGGGCGCCGGGTCTGCAGTTCACCCAGCAGCCAGCCCACCCGCTGCTCCTCATCCATCTGGCCATAGGGCACCGGCAGCTGCAGGTAGCGGGTCAGTTCGTCGAGCGCGTCGCTGTGACGGGTGCTCTCCTGGCGGATGTCCAGGCTGGCCAGGCAGAAGGCGAAGATCTGCACCTGACTGATCAGCTGCTGCAACGATTCGCAGGACAGCCCCGTGCTCTCCAGGCTGTCGAGCACCAGTTCCAGATCGCTGCGGAACTCCTGCACGGAGCCGTAATGAAGCTCCTGAGGTGTGGTGGTGGCGCTGAGATTGCCGCCGCTGAGCGGCACGCTGGCCATCCCGTCACAGGGGGCCTCCCAGCCGGCATCCGCCAGTAGTTGGTTGCGCGAGCGGGTAAGCCGCAGCCGTTCCAGCACGTAGCTCAACTTGAGCCGGTAGGGCTCCAGCCTGTAGCGCGCTGCCCGCTCCTCATAGATGTCCGGGAAGCGCAGTCTGTCCATTTCCAGCGATTCCAGCAGCGCCGGACTCACCTGGCTCCACTGCATCGAGATGCTGAGCTGATCCCGCAGCTCCGCCACCGAGCGCAGGTAGCGCTCCAGCATCAGCTGGCGTTGGTAACAGGCCGTGCGCCAGGTGATCTCCGGGGTGACCGACGGGTTGCCATCCCGGTCGGAACCGACCCAGGAGCCGAAGCTGCAGAAGGCGTCGCGAGGAACCTCCACATCGGGATAGCTCTGGGCCAGGGCTGAACTGATGCGCTGACGCAGCTGCGGCATCGCATCAAACAGCACTTGCTGGAAATAGTGGAGAGCGTAGTCAACCTCATCCAGCACGGTGGGTTTGAACTGGTGCAGCTCATCGGTGCGCCACCACAGCCGGATCTCCTCCTCAAGCTGCAGGCGCAGGTTCTGGCGTTCCAGCGGGTTGAGGTCGCGGCCCTGTTCCAGCTTCTGGATCAGGCTGGCCACGCGCCGCTGCTTGTGACGCACCGTGTGGCGAACGATTTCAGTGGGGTGTGCCGTGAAGACCAGCCGCAGGTCGAGGTGCCGCAGCAGGTTCTCCAGCTGGGCGGGCGGTACGTTCAGGCTGCGCAGCCGCTCGAACAGCTGCCGGAACGTGGCCGGCTCGGTCTGGCTGGCCAGCGGCGGCAGGAAGGGATCGGCGGCCACGGCATCGTTGTGGTGCTTGATGCTGTCGAGATAGCTGTCTTCCTCAATGTGCTGTTCAAGAATGTTGACCAGCTGGAAGTAGAGCGAAAATGCTCTGGCCGCTGCGATCGCCTCGGCCAGATCCATCTCGCGGATCAGTTGCACGATCGCGGCGCTGCTGGCGGAGCGGCCGTCATCCAGGCCCGCATCGCTGGAGTCCGGTTCGCTGAGCTGCTTCAGCCGCAGCAGCCGTTCACCCTGCTCAGGCGGACACTCGCTGCGCAGCACGGCTTCCCAGAGTTCCTCCACCAGCTCCAGCCGTTCGCCCAGCAGGCGGGTGGCACGGGGGGATGGTTCGCTCACCGGAGGCACGAACTGCCGCATGGGTTGGGGACTGGCAATGCGGGATTGGCTGATCATCCCAAAGTGCCCCTGCCAGTGTCTGTGCGACTGGTAGCGGACTGATCGAGCGATCGAGACAGATGTTGTTCCCGTTCCGCCATCATCTCCACCTCGTCCCGGAGAATCGAGGCGATCGCTTCGCCCTGCTGATGGCGCCGCAGCCAGCGCATCGCCTGGTTCCCATCCCTCAACACCTGCTCAAGCGGCTCCAGCAGGCCGTTCATGCCCAGCTGCCGGCTGCTTGCCTCCAGATCCGGCAGCAGTGATTCGATCCAGTCGCAGCAGCGAATGGATCGGCCATCCTGCCAGTGGTGCAGCTGTGCATCCAGGCTGCTGCGCGCACAGGCCTGGTCATTGCTGTCCGCCAGCTGGGCCAGCTCCGTTGCGCTGAGCCGGCTGGTCTGCAGGGGGTCTCCCCCCTCTGGAGCGACCATCAGCTGGTGCAGGCGCAGTTCGGCGAGGGCGGTGATCGCCAGCAGCAGCGTCGGATCGCTCACCAGATCGCAGATCCGGATCTCGATCCGGTTCAGGTCATGCGGCCGGTTCACGCCGTTGGGGCGTACGGAGGTCCAGAGATGGCGCACGTTCTGCATCGCGCCACAGGCCAGCTGCTCCTCCATCCAGGCGATGTAGTGGCGGTGATCCGCGAACAGCGGCACCCGGGGCGGCGTGAGCGGGAACTGCAGCCAGCGCTGGGAGTGGGCGCCGGTGACCTGGCCATCGAGAAACGGTGAGCTGGCGCTGAGGGCCAGCAGCAGGGCTGCTTCGCAGCGCAGCAACCGCAGGCCGGCGAACAGAGCCGGCATGGTGTCGAAGCCGCTGCCAGGCGTGAGCCCCAGATTGATGTGCACGCTGGCGGTCACCACCCGGGTGCCGTAGGTGGTTTCGATGTACTCGTGGTAGGGGTGATTGGGGTCTGAGCGCTCGAAGCGGCTGCTGTCGCCAAGGCTGAGGGTGCTGCCGGGCAGCAGCGTGAGGCTTCGACCCGCCAGCCACCCGCGCAGCTGCTGCCGCGGCTGCAGCAGCAGGTCCAGCAGGGTGCGGTAATCCTGGGCCGGCGGGGTGACGTATTCCAGGTTGCGGTGGTCGGGTTCGGTGACGAAACCGGGCAGGGCCGCCGCCGCCGCCGGACTGCAGCCCACCACGGTGCCATCGGCCCGGCCGGTGAACAGCTCCACCTCAAAGCCCTTCAGAAGTGTGCGGGACATGGCGAAGGCGACCTCACTGCAGACAGGCCAGGGCCTTGAGCATGCCCCGGGCCTTGTTGAGCGTTTCCTCGTATTCGGCTTCAGGGCGGGAGTCCGCCACCACCCCAGCGCCTGCCTGCACCTGCACGCGCCACTGGCCATCGCCGGCGGGCACCATCACCATGGTGCGGATGGTGATGGCGGTGTTCAGAGCACCGGCCAGGTCAACGGCACCGTAGACGCCGGAGTAGGGGCCACGGGCGTCCGGCTCGAGGGCGTGGATCAGCTGCATGGCGCGGATCTTCGGCGCGCCGCTCACTGTTCCGGCTGGGAACGAAGCCATCAGCAGGTCCCACACTGTGCGTCCTGGTGCCAGTTCCCCTTCCACCTGGCTGACGATGTGCATCACGTGCGAGTAGCGCTCGATCACCATCAGATCGCTCACCGCCACGGTTCCGGGGCGACAGACGCGGCCCAGGTCGTTGCGGCCCAGGTCGACCAGCATCACGTGCTCCGCTCGTTCCTTGGGATCGGCCAGCAGCTCCGCTTCCAGGTCGAGGTCCTCCTGCGGGTCGCCGCCGCGAGGACGGGTGCCGGCGATCGGCCGCAGGGAGGCTCGGATGCCGCCGCCGGGCAGCGGATCGGCCTTCACCATCACCTCGGGACTGGAGCCAATCAGGTACCAGCCTCCGAAGTTGAAGAACGCCATGTACGGGGATGGGTTCACCATCCGCAGGCTGCGGTACAGCTCGAAGGGATCGCGCTCGATCCTGGTCTCGAGCCGCTGGCTGATCACCAGCTGAAACACATCCCCTGCGGCGATGTGTTCCCTGGCTGTCACCACGGCCGCTTCAAACTCGGCCTGGCTGCGGTTGCTCTGCGGTTTCAGTCGCTCCACGATCTCCCCGGTCGGGGCGTCATGCCACTGCAGGGGTGTGACCCCGGCCGGCAAGGGCTCGTGCATGCGGGCTTCCAGGGCGGCGATTCGCGCCGCCGCCGCGGCATGGGCTTCGGCAGGATCCGCGCCGCCACTGAGATCGGCGTAGGCCACAGCGGTGATCTGGCGCTTCACCTGGTCGAACACCAGCAACGTGTCGGCGAGCATCCAGCAGCCATCCGGTGGTGCCTCGGCTGCCACTGGATGCACCGGTACCGATGGTTCGATCCAGCGGATCAGTTCGTACCCCCAGAAGCCGAAGATCTGGCCCACCGGAGGCAGGCCTGGGATCGGCCCCGGCCGCAGGTGGTCAAGGCAGGAGCGCAGCAGGCTGAACGGATTGCCGTGGAGGCTTTCGCGCCGGCCGTCCCGCCACACCCGCTCGCTCTGCTCTCCGCGACTGGTGAGGGTCCAGAGGGGGTCGCAGACCACGAAGCTCCAGCGGCCGATGCGCTCGCCACCCTCCACCGACTCGAGCAGCACGCCATGGTCACTGGTTGCCCCCACCTTCAGCCAGGTGGTGAGCGGTGTTTCCAGATCGGCGGGCCAGCGCTTCCAGAGCGGCACAACATTGTGACCGGCCGCCACCTGCTCGCGAAAGGCCTGGTCCAGGGAACCGGTGTCCAAGTGGGGTGGCTGTTTGCCTTGCCTTTATAGGCGCCGATCGCTACAGCGCCGGCGGCAGCTGTGCTCTCGTAGCATCTCACTGCCTCTTTCGGCCATTAGCCATACGGTGTCAGCCCTGATCGCGACAGTCAGTGCGGAGGCGTCATCTGGTTTTGCACCCCTGCGTTCAGCATCCCTGAGCTCAGCAACCCTCATTTCTGCCGCAGCCAGTGGCTCACCTGCCAGTGGGTTTCATGCCCAGCATTGAGATGGGCAGCACCGCTGCCGCGCTGCCGAGGGTGGTGGCGATCGGTTTCAACAAATGTGCCACGCGCAGCCTGGCCCAGCTGTTTGCCTGCTCTGGTCATGCGGCTGTACATCAGAAGCTGCCCCGTCGGTGGGGCGGGCGGCGCAAGCTGGGGGGGATCATGCGGGCCAATGTGGCGGCCGGTCGGCCGGTGCTCGCAGGGGTGGAGGAGTTCGTCTTCTACGGCGATCTGATCGACAGCAACCGACGCGAGAGTTTCGACGGCAACTCCCTCTTCAGGGAACTGTTGCGCGATTATCCAGACACGATCCTGTTGCTCAACTGGCGCGATCGCGAGGCCTGGATCCGTTCTCGGTTGCGCCATGGTCATGGGGAATTCGCCGCCCGGGAGCAGCGGCTGCGCCGCCTCCCCAGCCTCGATGCCCTCTGCGTGGTCTGGCGCCAGGACTGGGATGCACACCTGGCGGCGGTGCGCGCCTTCATGGCTGACCGCCCCGAACAGCTGGTGGAATTCCATCTCGAGCGCGATCCGGTCCAGGTCCTGGTTGATCGCTTCAGCGCCTATGGCCTGCAGGCCGCCTCCTTCGACGACATCGGTCGCAGCCGGGACGTGAGCCAGCCTGGCTGGCTGCGGGCCTGCAAGACCTGGATCGCTCAGCACCGCCCCCGCACCCAGCGCTGAGGGGAGCTGATGATCATCAGTGAACGCCACCAGCTGATCATCCTCCACTGCCGCAAAGCGGCAGGCAGCTCCCTCTGCGTGTCCCTGGCCCGCAGCCTCGGCCCGAACGACCTGCAGATCAGTGCCCTGCCCGAAACGATGGCTCTTGGCATCCCCCTCAGCCAGCGGGTGCGGCGGCTGGCGCTGCGACAGACCGGTTATCTGCTGCCGCTGATGCGGTTGCTCGGTCCCCGGGGCCATCGCCGGGCCCTCACCCGGGCCGTGGACCATGCCCATCGAGCCCGGCTGGGTCGCAAACCTCCCCATGCTCCGGCCGCAAGAATCGCTGCGGCGTTCCCCCGGGAATGGGCCAGCTTCCGGAAGCTGGCGATCGTGCGCAATCCCTGGGACAAGACGGTCTCGGATTACTTCTGGCGCACCCAGGGACTGAAGCGACCGCCTTCCTTCCGCACCTACGTGGAGGCACTGGACGGTGGAGCTGCCCTGGGCGGCATCGTGCCGCTGGCGTTCCATGACAACTGGCCGATGTATACGATCAAAGACCGGGTGGCGGCCGACTGCGTGGTGCGCTTCGAGCAGTTGCAGCAGGGCCTGGACGCTTTTTTTATCGGCGCCGGCATCGTGTGGGATGGCTGGCTGCCCCGATCCAAGGGGGGGCTGCGTCCTGCGGGGGTAGCGGCGGGCTACCGCAGCTACTACACGCCAGAGCTGGAACGGGTGGTGGGCAGGCTCTACCGGCCTGAGATCGAGCATTTCGATTACCGCTTCTGAGCGCGTTCGAGAAAGGTGATCGCCCGCCGGTCGATCACCGTTTCGGCTTCAATCCGCGCCACGGTGCGCATCACCTTGCGGCGGTAGGCCTGCCGTTTGGCATCGAGATTCGGCCCGCGCCCGATCTTTTGCTCCAGTTCCTCGGCCGAGCGGGTGTAGTAGTGATTCAGCTGCAGGTGTTCGGCGGAGTAAAAGCCGCGCTGGTGCCGTTGGTTGAGCGGAAAGGCCTGGCCTCGGTCATTCCAGGTGAGGGTGCCGTTTGCCGTGGTCATGCTGTGGACCCGGACGCCTGACAGGCAGCAGGGATCCACCAGGCACTTGAAGTTGACACCGTGCATCGGATCGGCCGCTCTCTGGAGATAGTTCGCGACCACCCCGCCGTTCGGCGCCGCGACGTGCCCGCAGCGCCCGAACATGTGCCAGGGGAGAGACACATTGCAGACCTCCGCTCCCAGATGGGCGAGTGCCTCATCCAGGCAGGTCGCATGCACGGGCACCAGAAACTCATCGGCATCCACAAAGGCCAGCCAGCGGAAAGCTCCGCCGTAATTCGCGGCTGCGTGGGCGTAGGCGAGCACCTGGTTGTGGATCGGCCGGCTCAGGCTGAGGTCGTTGAGCCGTTGCGCCCACGGAATCACCGTGTGTGCAGCCGGGCCAAGCTCACGCTGCAGTTCCGCCAGGGTGTCGTCGCTGCTGCCGTCGTCGTAGACGAACACATGACGCACTCCGGCCAACCGGTGAAAGTGGGCCCATTCGCCGATGTGGCGACCTTCATCACGCACCACCAGCACGATCGCCAGACCGCTGCGCCCAGCCAGGGGGCGGGGGGGATGGAGGCCGAGTCGGCCGATCTTGAGGCGTTGCAGCAGAGCGTTCAACATGGCTGCAATCCACCGGGGTGCACGATTCGGGCCACAAAAAAGCCGGGGCTCTGCCCCGGCAACGCAATCAGATCAGACCGTGATCAGCTGTCGAACGTGTTCTTGCCGGTGAACTTGAGATTGGCGGGATTGGGGTTGGCGCCGATACGACGTGAATTGTGGCCGACCATGGGGCGACCTTCGTTCACCTTCTCAGGGAAGACACCATCTTTGGGGTGGAGGAACTCAGTGTCACCACCGGGATAGATGCGATAGATCTTGTAGTCCTCGATCCGAGGCTTGAACTTGGTGCGCAGCTGGGTGCCCAGGGCCAGGCACTGCTCCTTGCGGGCGAAATACATGATGTTTTCGCCGGCGTTCATCTCGGCCGCGCCGCCGGTAGGCAGTTCAAAGGCCTGAGCCTTGCTGCTGGACCAGGTGATCGCGTATTTCTCTTCGGTTTCGGCGGCATTCAGCAGACCGCCCGTGCTGCCGATGTACTTCGGGAGTTGACCGCTCAGCGCCGTTGCTGTCATGGCTGGTTCAGGGGTCGGCAGACTGGTTCAAGCGGAAGCTAGCACCGGAGTTTTGGCACTCTCGCCAAGGGGTGCCTCACTCTTCACACCCGTCAACAAACCCTCGTGTTCGCCGGCTGGATCGCGGCGCTGGCACCCTTCAGCACACCGGGAAAAAGACCGTCAGACCCTGATCGCCGCGGTCGGTGAGCCGTCCGCCGAGGCGGCGGAACAGGCGCTGGGTGGCCTGGCGGCTCAGTTGAAGGCTGCCGGTGGCGGGATTCCAGCTCAGCACGGGTCCGACCGACCGTCGATGTCCCTGTTCCGGCTCGCCGCTGCTGGCGCTGCTGTTCAGTTGCAGTTTCAATCTGGATCCGGCGGGACGCAGACTCAGGCGCACGCTGCTCCCCGATGGCAGGCCGCGGCTGAAGCGGTCGATCAGTCCACCGAGAGTTGTTTCCAGGCGCGCCGGGTCGCTCAGCACGGCCGGCAGATCGGGGCTGATCGCCACCTGAAGCCTGAGGCCACGGCGTTCAAGCTGGCGCTGCCACAGCTCGCTCAGCTGCAGGATCAGGGCGCTCAGGTCGGTGCGGGCCAGCTGGGCTGACCGCTCCCTTGTCTCCTCAGCCTCCGCCGGTTGCCGCTGCAGTTCCGCCGCCAGGAAGATCAGGCCGAAGCGATCGATCTGTTCGCTGCACTCGCTGTCGATCTGCTCGAGCCGTTCACGCACCACCGGCGACAGATCGGTGCGGCGCAATAGGGAACGGATCAGGGTGCGGATTGTGGCCAGCGGGGTGCGTACCTCGTGGGTGAGAGCCTCCAGCAGACCTAGTTCGTCGCTTCGCTGCACAGGGCTGGTGGGCTGAAGCGCCTGCAGCACCGGCTGGAGGGTGACGCTCGGGGCGATCGCCGCGAGCCGGTCGGCAAGCCGCGGCCAGAAGCGCACGCCCAGGGCCGGGTCGCTGTGGAGCGGACCAAGGGCCTGCATCCGCTGGCGAAACCGGGCGGCCTCGCTGGAATCGTTCGCCTCCAGCCGCTCGTTCAGCAGCGCGAGGGCCTGGGTCAGCACAGCGGGATCGAAGCGCACCACCAGCTGCCGTGCTCCCGCCGAGCCAGCCAGGCAGAGACCGACCTGCACTTCAGGGGTGATCACCACCAGCAGCGGATCGGTGCCGTCGGCGGGGCGCAGCGGCAGCCGCCGGAACCGTCCTCCCTCCGCGGCACCCGGGTCTGCCGCACCCGGCAACAGGGCAGCCTGCGGGCTCAGCAACCCGCCGACCCGCTCCGGTGTCCAGACCCAACCCAGCAGCCGCTGCAGCACCAGCGGTTCATACAGGGCAGGCAGGGGGGAGGCGAGCCATAGACCACCGTCGTTTGCACCGTCCTGCAAGAGATCCTCCTGCAGGGTGGCCAGGGCTGCCCACCACTGGCGTCGGATGCTGTCATCGTCGCTCCCGCCTTCCGGCACCCCCTCTCGCAGGCAGGCCCGCACGGCATCCAGGCCCGGTTCTCCGTTCACCGGCGGCCCTGGGGACCGCTGCTGGTGCGGCCGCGCCTGGCGACGGAAGCGCACAGTCCGAGGGCCATGAAGTTCATCAGCATGGCGGAGCGGCCATAGCTGAGGAAGGGAAGCGGAATGCCGGTGATCGGACCGAGGCCGATGGTCATGTTGATGTTCACCACCACCTGAAACATCAGCATCGCGCCGATTCCCACCACTACCAGCGATTCAAAGTCGGTGCGTGCCCGGCCGGCGATCTGCAGCAGCCGGCGCATCAGCAGCGCAAAGCCCACCACCACCAGCAACGAGCCGATGAAGCCGGTCTCCTCGCCCAGGGCGCTGAAGATGAAATCGGTGTGCTGTTCCGGAATGAAGCGCAGTTTGGTCAGGGCACCGCGCATCAGCCCGGTGCCCCACAGTTGGCCGCTGCCGATGCCCACCGTGCTCTGCAGCAGGTGGTAACCACCGCCGAGCGGGTCCTGGCCCGGATCGAGAAACAGGGTGAGCCGGGCGCGCTGATGGGGCCTCAGCCCGTGTTCCCAGAGCCAGGGTGTGGCGACGGCGAACAGGGTCTGGACCGCGACCGTCAGGCCGACGCCGAGGCGTTTCCAGGGCAGGCTCGACCAGGCCAGCCAGCCCATCAGGGGGATCCAGCCGATCAGCAGCAAGGGGATCGTGCCCGCCACGATCGCAGCAATCAGGGGGGATAACAGCAGCACCAGCCAGGCTCCTGGCATGCCCGCCCAGAACAGCATCACCAGCAGCACGGCACCGAACACCAGCGAGCTGCCCAGGTCGGGCTCGATGAACACCAGCAGCCACGGGAGGCCGATCAGGGCGGTGGGCCGCACCAGATCAATAGGACGTTCGATCGGATGGCGTGCCAGTACACCGGCCAGCAGCAGGATCACCCCGAGCTTGGCGAATTCTGAAGGCTGGAGATAGAAGCCGCCGATGTTGATCCAGCTCTGGGCACCCAGGGCGCTGGTGCCCACCACTCGCACGGCCAGCAGACCGCAGACGATGGCGATGTAGATCGGCCAGCGCAGCGGTTGCAACCGTTCCAGCGGCAGCCGTGCCAGCAGCAGGGCTACCCCCAGTCCGACGATCCCGGTGATCCAGTGCTGATACCAGTCGGCGTAGCTGGCCTGCCGCTGGGTGCTGGCGATCAGCACGCCGGCGAGGGCCACCATGCCCATGGGCACCCCCCACAGCATCCAGTCGATCCTGGCCAGGGGACTGCGGCGGCTGCGGCCTGACCCGCTGAACAGGGAGCGACTCGACCCCGGCAGGCTCAGCATCAGCTCAGGCCGGCACTGCAGCGGGGCTGACCAGTCGATCGGCCAGGGCGATGAACGCCTTGGCCGTCGCCGATTCAGGTGCCGACAGCACCACGGGATGGCCACTGTCGCCACCTTCGCGTACCGGTAGCTCGAGCGGCAGCTCGGCCAGCAGGGGCACACCTGCCTCTTCGGCCAGGCAGGCGCCGCCGCCGCTGCCGAAGATCGCATAACGCTTCTCCGGTGCGTCGGGGGGGATGAAGGCACTCATGTTCTCCACCACCCCCAGCACCGGCACGCCCATCTGCAGGAACATCGCCAGGCCGCGGCGGGCATCGGCCAGGGACACCTGCTGGGGCGTGGTGACCACCACCACTCCCGCCATGGGCACAGACTGGGCGAGGGTGAGCTGGGCATCGCCGGTGCCGGGGGGCAGGTCGACCACCAGCACATCGCGCTCGCCCCAGTCCACCTGATATAAGAACTGACGGATGATGCCGTTGAGCATCGGCCCGCGCCAGATCACCGGTTGGTTGGCGTCGATCAGCAGCCCCATCGACACCATCGCGATGCCGCAGCTCTCGATCGGCGTGAGCATCTGGCTGCCCCCCTCGCCGCGCACCTCCGGGGTGCGGTCGGCCACGCCCAGCATGGTGGGGGCATTGGGGCCGTAGATGTCGGCATCGAGCAGGCCCACCCGCAGACCGCGGCTGGCCAGGGCACAGGCAAGGTTCACCGCCACGGTGCTTTTGCCCACACCGCCTTTGCCGCTGCTCACGGCGATCACCTGCTTCACGCCGGGGATCGGCTGGCGAGCCGGCAGCTGCCCGCCCGGACCAGGGGCCGGACCGTGGCCGGCGGCGCCGATCGGGGCGCCCTGGTGGGTGGCTGCGGCGGCCTGCCCGACCTCGATCTGCACGTCGTTGATGCCTTCCAGCGCCAAGAGGGCTTGCCGTGCTTCGGCGGCGATCCGCCCCTGCTGGCTCTGGGCGAAGGCGGGCAGGCCGAGGCGGAACACGAGCCGGTCGCCCTGCAGGCGCGGCTGCTCGATCCAGCCCAGTTCGATCAGGCTGCGTCCGCTGCCGGCATCCATGAGACGGCCCAGAGCTTCGGTCGCCTGTTCCAGGGATGCCATCCATGCGCTGCAATCGATGGCAATCCTAAGGACGCCAGCTGGTCCGGCTGGCGTGACAGAGCCTCTCGATCGCTTGTGGAGGGGCCCGGCCGCCTGAAAAGGTGAGTTGGATTTCCTGACGCCCGCCGGGCGTGGCACCGATGCTCCAGGCCCTTGAGGCTCCCCCCATCGATTCCCGCCAGCGGGCCAGGGACCTGCTGATGGGACTGCAGGATTCGATCTGTGCCGGTCTGGAGCAGTGCGATGGCGAAGGGCGGTTTGCCGAGGAGAGCTGGGAGCGGCCCGAGGGCGGCGGCGGCCGCTCGCGGGTGATGAAGGCCGGTCGCGTGTTCGAGCAGGGCGGCGTGAACTTTTCCGAGGTGGAGGGCTCCGAGCTGCCCCCCTCGATCCTCAATCAGCGTCCGGAGGCCAAGGGCCACCGCTGGTTCGCCACCGGCACCTCGATGGTGTTGCACCCCTGCAACCCCTACATCCCCACCGTCCACCTCAACTACCGCTACTTCGAGGCCGGTCCGGTGTGGTGGTTCGGCGGCGGCGCCGACCTCACCCCCTACTACCCCTTCCTGGAGGACGCCCAGCACTTCCACCGCACCCTCAAGGGCGCCTGCGACAGTGTGAACCCTGCCTACTACCAGGTGTTCAAACCCTGGTGCGACGAGTACTTCTATCTGAAGCACCGCGGCGAGACCCGCGGCGTGGGCGGGATCTTCTACGACTACCAGGATCCCGGCGGTGTGCTCTACAAGGGCCAGGACCCTGGCGGCCCGGCGGCTGTGGAAAGCGACTGCATCGGCCCGATCGAGCAGACCTGGGAGCAGCTGTTCGCCCTGGCCAGCGCCTGCGGCAACGCCTTCCTGCCCAGCTACGTGCCGATCGCCGAGAAGCGCCAGCCCTGCGCATACGGCGAGCGGGAGCGCCAGTTCCAGCTCTATCGCCGCGGCCGCTATGTGGAGTTCAATCTCGTGTTCGACCGGGGCACGATCTTCGGCCTGCAGACCAATGGCCGCACCGAGTCGATCCTGATGTCGCTGCCACCGCTGGTGCGCTGGGAGTATGGCTACCAGGTGGATCCTGGCAGCCGCGAGGCCCTGCTCACCGAGCTGTTCACCAGGCCCCAGGCCTGGCTCAGCGACGCCGCCCTGGCGGAACGCTGTTCTCCCCATCAGGCCGTGGGCTGAGTGTCGGGCTGACGGTCGGACTGGTCGCAACCGGCACCTGACCAGGGTCGCCGCGGCCCAGGCCCTGTTCAAGCGCATCCACCACCCGCTGCGCGATCGCGGCGATCGTGGTCTGGCTGCGCAGGGGATCGCGCAGGGCTGCTTCCAGCGGCCCTTCCAGCTTGCCGATCTCAAGGATGGCGATGCCGCGGCGCGGTGCACCAAGCCCCTGGCGGTACTGCAGGGGGTAGGAGCCGAAGGCCAGAGCGAGGCTTTCGTCCAGGCGGCTGGGGGGGCGATGCAGGGGAGGGATCAGGCCTGAACCCACACCGTCCGGGCCGTAGGCGTCGTAATGGATCTCCAGGGCATACCCACCAGCGGCAGCGTGGGACCTGCCCATGCTCCAGTTGGTGCGGGGATCATCCGCATCGGCGATGGTGCGCAGCCCCGGGTCGTAGAGGCGGATCCGCAGACCGCGTTCCCGTCCGAGGTTCACCACGGCCTGAGCGGTGAGCAGGTTCCAGTGCAGTTCATCGCGGATGCCCGGCGTCATTGGCTCTGCCCCCAGCAGGTCCACCGCTTCACCGCTGGTTCCCGCTCCCGGAATGCCCTGGGAATCGGCATGGCCCGCCAGGACCAGAATGTCGGTGTCCGCTGGCACCGGGCGGGTTCCCAGCCAGTCCTTACGAGCGCTCAGACGACTGCGCGGGCCGGTGAGGGGATCGGGATCAGGCCATTCCGGTGCCCGGGCAGCGGCGGCGTGGCCCAGACCGATGCTCAAAACAGCCAGAACCGCCAACCAGCGTCGTTGGGGAGCCATGGCGGTCAGATCGGCGAGCTGAGCAGGTTGGAATCACTGAACAGGCCGAGCTGGGGACCGAGCTCCTGCTCCAGGGCGATCAGTTCGTCGCGGTGAGCTCTCAGTTTCAGGGCGCTGCCGGTGGCGGTGTCGTGGCTCACCAGGCGCACTTCCACAGCCTCCTCCCGCTGGGCCCGACGTTGGTAGAGCACCCCAGCCAGGGGCCCGCACAGGGCAAGCAGCAGGGGCCACCAGCCCAAAAGCGGCCAGAGTTGCCGCAGCACCAGGCCGAGGCAGGCGGCGCCGATGCTGCCCAGCACCGACAGCAGCACCGCCAGGGCCGGGCTGGAGGCCACGGGGGCGCGATAGATCAGATGGCGCCGCTCTGGATCGCCGCCGGCGGTCTGCCAGCCCCGCTGTTCAAGCCAGCCGATCAGGGCCGGCAGCACCTCAAGGGCAGGTTTCGAGCTGCGCACCTCAACGGTGGTGGTGCGGTCCTTGCTGGCGGCCCGCAGAAAGAACACCAGCCCCACGGCCAGCAGCAAAGTGAGCAGCAGGGTGGAGCTGGATGACGCCATGGTCTGATTCTGCCCTGCTCCGTCTGCCTGCTGTGAAGGGTCGGCCTGCCGGGAAGCGTCGGGCGGGCGGGTTGTCAGCATGGGAGCGGCCTGATGTTTTGAAAACGACCGCATGACCGCCACACCCACCAGCAACCTGCCCGCACCAGCCCGCTTTGCGGTGTTCGACGGTGACCTTGATGCCGAGTGGGCGACGCTTTACGCCGGGGCACGGGCCCTGGCTGTGGATACGGAGGCCATGGGCCTGATCCATGGCCGCGACCGGCTCTGTCTGGTGCAGATCTGCGACGACCATGACAATGTCTGCTGCATCCGGCTGGGCCGCGGCCAGAACGAGGCCCCGCACCTGCAGGCGCTAATGGAGAACGCCTCCATTGAAAAGGTGTTCCACTTCGCTCGTTTTGATGTGGCGGCACTGGCGGAGAACCTTGGCATCACCGTGCAGCCGATCTTCTGCACCAAGGTGGCCAGCCGTCTTGGCCGCACCTACAGCCCCAAACATGGTCTGAAGGAGGTTGTGCAGGAGCTGGTCGGCGTGGAGCTCGACAAGCAGGCTCAGAGCTCCGACTGGGGTCGGGTGGAGGACCTCAGCGAGGCCCAGCTGACCTATGCGGCAGGGGATGTGCGCTATCTGCTGGCGGCCCGTGATCGACTGGAGGAGATGCTGAAACGCGAAGACCGGTGGGAGCTGGCCCAACGCTGTTTCGGGTGCCTGCCGGTGATGGCCGACCTCGACCGCCAGCGTTTCCACCTGTTGTTCGAGCACTCCAGCGGTGGCACCCGCTGAGCTCTGGGTGGCTCAGTCTTCGGTCATGAAGTTGGCGTCGGCAGCGGTGGCTTCCAGCAGGCTGGTGAGCAGCGCCTGGTTACCGCTGCTGTGCGCTTCGGCTTCGGCGAGCAGCTCGGCGGCGAGGACCAGCTTGGCGGGCGTGTCGCGCAGGCCTGCCTGGGCGGCCTTGATGTCCACCCGCCGGCGGGCCGCCGCCAGGCTTACCCCCATGGCACTGGCCAGTCGTGCACAGGCGGCGCTGTAATCGCGATCCGAGAGGCCTGCCATGGGCGGGGATGTGCAGCGTGAACAGCCATCATCCCCAATCGGGTTCGGCGGCTCCGTTCAGCAGTCTTCGCACCACATGCGCCGCCAGCCGCTCGCTGCCACCGGCCGGGCCGAGCCGTCGCCGGCCCTGGGCGCCCAGCAGTCGACGGAGGGACGGGTCTGCCAGTAGCTGACGCAGGCGCCAACCCAGTTCGACTGGGTCGTGGCACGGCTGCACGGCGCCGCCCAGCAGCCGGCTCTGGCGGCGGGCGAAGCCGGCGGTGAACTGGGGGCCGGCTCCAGGCAGGGACAGGGCTGGAACCCCAAGACCGGCCACCTGTTCGGTGGCGGTGCCGGCGGTGGCCAGGGCCACTTCGGCCCAGCCAGCCCAGCGCTCGAAGCAGCCTGCTGCTTGAAGCAGCTCCAGGGGGCCGCTGCCCCAGCGGGCCGCCGCCCCAAGCCGTGCGGCTGCAGCGGTGAGCGGCAACGCCGGCTGGCCGCAGTCGCTCAGCAGTCGCTGCCAGCAGGGGAGGTCGGGCTGGTTGCCGCAGGCCAGCAGCACGGTTGTGGGTTCGTCCTGGCCTGCGGCAACCAGCCCCGCCAGCAGGCGCCTGGCGTTCTCCAGCGCTTCAGGCATGCGGCTGCCAGGCAGCAGCAGCAGTCGCCGCCGACCGATCAGCTCATCCGGCACCGCCTCCGGCAGGAACCCATCGGCCATCGGGTTGCCGGCTGCCAGGGCTGCCACCCGGCGGCGGCGCAGGCCGCGGGCTGTCAGCCGGTCGCGCACGGCTACGAGCCGGCAGCGTTCAGCGCCCATCAGGCCCCATTCCCAGGGGTCCCATTCACTGCCCTTGCAACGGTGGTAAGCATCCGCAAGGGCGGTGTTTCCCCAGCTCGGCGGTGGTGGCGTGGTCCAGGTGTAATCGCTTTTCGGTGTGCCGAGAAAGCCATAAGGGCCGCCCGCACTCCAGGCCAGGGCCAGCGGCAGCAGATCGCCCACGGCCAGGATCGGCCATCCCTCGCCGCCCCAGCGGCGCACCAGCCGCCACTGCTGCCAGCTCTGCTGCGGCAGCCCCGCCGCCACATCCCGCATCAGACCTCGCAGGCTCTGGTTGCTGAAGCCGCCGCTCGGCAGGTGCCGGCGGGGACCCACCAGCTCAAGCACGCCCTGCCTGGCGGCCGCTCTGTAGGCGTGGCCTTCCCCCACCAGCGGCAGCGCTGCGACCCGCAGCCCCGGCCTGAGCCGGCGCAGGGCTTCGATCACGCGCAGGGCGATCAGATCTTCGCCATGGCCGTTGCTCAGCACCAGCAGGCGGTCCGGCATCCGGTGGCTGACTGATACGATCCGCACAGCGGGAGTCTGCTCCCAGCCGGCGGCATGGCCAAGTGGTAAGGCAGAGGATTGCAAATCCTTTACCCCCAGTTCGAATCTGGGTGCCGCCTTTGCAGACGGTTGATCTCCCTACGACCGACGTGAACCGCGCACCGCTTGTGATCAGGGTGTTGCTTCTGGGAGAGCCTTCTCCGGGAAGCCTTCGCCACTGGGTGAGCCGTTAGCCCAATGGGGGTGAGGCCCTCGCTGTTGGGTCACGACTGGCTGCAGCTGGCGGCGTTGAGGGTGGTGAGCAAAGGCGAGAGCTTGCTGAAGCTGGAGCGTCGGGCCCGATGTTGCTTGCGAACGCGGTTCGAATTCAGGGAAGCAGTTGCCCTTGGGCTGTCCATCGGCGAGCTGCTGCGGTTGCTCCGCTTTCGGCGCTGCCGCCCTTGAGAGCGGCGTCGCATCGGACCTGCATCCGCTCGATCAGGCACTCTCCCTCGGCCAGTCTGGACTGGGGCAGGGTCTCCGCCAGCCCCCGGCTGTCGAAGCCTGCCCAGGCCACCATTCGCACCCGAACCCGCAGTGGTGTGCGGGGAGCCTGGCATCGACCTTCTGCGTCGCAGGTCAACGGTGGCTGGAGGGCGGGCAGATCGCCGGCGAACACCACTTCCTCGCTGCCAGGCCGCTCGCGGCTGCCGCCCCCCACAAATCGCACATTGAGCAGCCCGGCCACCGGTTGCTCCAGGCGCAGGTGGGCACAGCTGCGTTCCGGCCGGCTAGCCGCTTCGAGGCTGCATTGGCGCAGACGGCTTTCCCAGCGTCCGAATCCTGCACCGTCCGCCCCCGATGCTCCCAGCACAACCAGGGTGACGCCCACCAGCTCGGCAGCGATCCAGGTCTGACGTGTGATCCGCTGGCCAGCGTCGGCAGGCCGATCGCTTGGCTGAGGCAGGCGGGGCTGAACCATGGCCCCATCCTTGCGTGCTTCAACCGGTTCGGATCAGTAGCCCGAGTCGGCGACGCAGGCTCCTTCGCAGCTGATGCCATTGGTTGCTGTGCGGCCGCAGTGCAGACAGAGCACCGGTTCCGGCCCCGCCTCAGCCTGCAGGCGCTGGTCCGTGGGCACCGGGTCGGTTGGGGCATTCTCGATGGAGCTGAATCGCGTGGCGACCATGGCCTTGGCGGTGCGGGGGCTGCAACAGTGGACCCCCGGAGGAGGCGAACTTCCACGATGGCGCATCCCGGCATCGGTGTCGGCACCTGGGCCTGGGGCAATCAGCTGCTCTGGGGCTACGACCCAGCTGCCGACAGCACGCTTGAAGCCACCTTCCGCCAGGCGGCAGCGTCTGGCCTGCACCTGTTCGATACGGCCGATTCCTATGGAACAGGCCGCTACAACGGCCGCAGCGAAACGCTGCTTGGCCGCTTTGCGCTTGCCCTGCCGCCGCAGGAGCGCGCTGGCCTCTGCCTGGCCACCAAGCTCGCCCCCTTCCCCTGGCGGCTCGGGCGGCATGGCTTCGATCGCGCCGTGGAGGCCTCAGAGCGGCGCCTGGGCGGTCGGATCGATCGGGTGCAGTTGCACTGGAGCACCAGCCGTTATGCCCCCTGGCAGGAACTGCCCCTGCTCAATGGCCTGGCGGACCAGGTGAGCAGCGGTCGCATCGCCGAACTGGGGCTCTCCAACCTGGGCCCCCGTCGCCTGCGTTGGTTGCATGCCTATCTCCACAGCCGTGGCGTGCGGATCAGCAGCTTGCAGGTGCAGCTGTCGCTGCTCTGCCGCGAGGCCCTCTTGCCGGGTGGTGTGGCCGAGGTCTGCCGGGAACTCGGCATCGAGCTGATCGCCTACAGCCCGCTGGCACTCGGTTTGCTGGCCCGCCGTGATCCCCTGTCCGACAAGCACGCTTCAGCCCCCAGGCGCTGGTTGTTCGGCCGGCTGGGCCCCAGCCTCGGGTCGCTGCTTGCGTTGATGGCCGAGGTTGGAGAGGGCCGGCAGGCCCCCTTGGCCGCGGTGGCTTTGAACTGGTGTAGAGCCCATGGGGCGATGCCGATTCCCGGACTGCGCCGGCCCGATCAGGTGGCGGTCGCGGCTGCGGCGCTGCACTGGCAACTCACAGCCGAGGAACGGCAGGCCCTGGATCAAACGGCGGCTGCTCTGCCCGGGGGAATGCCGGCCAATCCATTTCAGAGCGCCTGATCGCGAGGCCCGGCGCCCGGTTCAACAGGCTTCCGGAGCGGGAGTGAGAACCACGGGCATCACCCGCGGTTGGGGAACGGCAGACACTGTTCCAGGCTGGTCAGAGTCGCTGAAATCATCCGTCGTCACCACTGGATCTGCAGCACTGGGGCCGCAGGCCGCCAGCGCTTCCTGGAGCAATGCGTCGAAGGTGGCGCCGGGCAGCCGGTGACGGGCCAGTTCCAAAAATGTGCGTGCCACCGATTCATCTGCGGCCTCTCGCAGCCTTGGATTGTTGCGGCGCAGCTCCTGCTCTTCTTCGATCGCCCGGATGAATCGCTCGGTCACACCACGCTTGGTGGAGGCTCTGATGCGGGTGTCCTGCTCCGGGGTGCTCAGTTGCAGCTGGGATTCGAGTTCCACCAGCCGGCGGGTGATGCTGTCCAGCACATCCCGGGCTTCCTTGGCCACATGCGCCAGCTGACCATCGGAGAGCCGGGGCAGATCGGCCACATACACCTTGCCGTGGTCACGCAGGGTGAGGAAGGTGGGGCGTAGCGGGCGGTTGAGCTGCTCCCGTGGGCGCTGGGGCCTGATGGGTGGGACCGGGCCGGCCGAACTGCGGCGGCGGGTGACCCGCTGACCGCCGGCAAGCGGGGGTTGGGGACGGTTATTGAGCATCGGTAAAACCTCGCGAGCGGGGATGTGGATCAGCAACAGCGGAGACGCGGGCGGAGAGCATCGGCTTCCGCACCGTTCAGATCCCCGGGGGGCCAGACGACTGACCCTGGCCCGGGTGATGGCAGGCACCCTAAGCAGTCGCGATTGGTTCTTTGCTTCGGTTCCGGCTGCCTTGCAATGAATTGATCGGAGCCAGAGGCTGGGTTCGCTTCAGCAGGGAAGACCGGCCAGGGCCGAGCCTGGCGGCGGATCGCCGCTGCCGATCTCACCGAGGTGCCACGCCTGGTGGCCGCTGTCCCGACAGGCCGCCAGGGCCTCGTCCGCCACCTCAGCTGGTACTACCACGCAGAACCCGATTCCGAGGTTGAAGGTGTTCCAGAGATCCGGCTCAGGGATCTGGCCCATCCCCTGCAACCAGCGAAACAGCGGCGGCCTTGCCCAGCTGTGTGGATCGACGGCGGCATGAACGCCAGCGGGCAGGCAGCGGGGCAGGTTCTCCGGCAGGCCCCCACCGGTGATGTGAGCCATGCCCCGTACCGGAATCCGGCGCTCCTGCAGCGTTCGCACCAGGTTCCCGTAGAGCAGGGTCGGCGTGAGCAGCGCGTCGATCACCGACCGCCCATCGTCCGCCAGGGTGAGCCCTGGATCAACGGCGTGATCGCTGAGGATGCGGCGCACCAGACTGAAGCCGTTGCTGTGCACGCCGCTGCTGGCGATGGCCAGGATCCGGTCACCGGGTTCGATCCGGCGGCCATCCACCACGGCATCCGCCTCCACCACGGCCACGCAGAAGCCGGCCAGGTCGTAGCGCCCCGGGCCATAGAAGCCCGGCATCTCCGCCGTTTCTCCACCGAGCAGGGAGCAGCCGCTCTGCCGGCAGCCATCGGCGATGCCCTCCACCACCTCCGCCATCGCCTCCGGGGTGAGCTTGCCGGTGGCGATGTAGTCGAGGAAAAAGAGGGGGGCGGCGCCGCTGGTGATCACGTCGTTGACGCACATGGCCACCAGGTCGATGCCGACTGCGTGGTGGCGCCGGTGGGCCTGAGCGAGTTCCAGCTTGGTGCCCACGCCGTCGCTGCCGGCGACCAGCAGGGGTTGGCGCAGGCCTTCGGGAAGCCTGCAGAAGCCGCCGAACCCTCCCAGTCCGCCCACCACTTCAGGTCGATGGGTCGACTCGACGCTGCGGCGAATCCGTTCCACAAAGGCCCTGCCGGCCAACACATCCACGCCTGCCGTGCGGTAGTCCATGGCTCGTCGTGACCTCGCGCGCTTGCTGATCTCCAGCACGATCCTCCGATGGCATGGGCCCGGCCGGACAACCCAGCTCGGCTCGCCTGCCGGCTGTCAGTCACACCAGGACTCGCGCAAGTGGACGCCTGCTCGATTGGCCCACGATTCGATCAGGCTGGCTTATTCCAGTGATTTGCGTATCTGATAACGCGAGCTGGAGTGCGGCCTGAAATGGTCAGTGGTGGGGCGGGTTGTGGGCTCTGATCACGTCTGCTGATCAGAGCCGGCTCTGGCGCAGGGGCTGGGTCTCCCCTGTTTGAACCCTTAAGTTTGCGCCGTTGTTATTCATCGCCAGGAACTCAAACGGAGTTTTCGACTCCGACAGTGAATTCACGGTCCGCATGCTCCAAGCACAGATCTGTATAACCTGCAACGCTTCACTCTCCTGAACGTTGTCCATGCATGTCTGGTCAGGAGTGGTTGTTTTTCAGCCTTTTATCAGCACCGATGGTTTCCATGTCCAGCTCTGACGGTCTTTATCTGTCTTGAGTCGTTGGTTTTGCGGTTGATTCCGCGACCAGCCGGCACAACAGAACAAGTTCAGCAGAACTGCGTGATTCGAAAGCGACCGGCCCTTTCGGTCTGGTCCATCCCTTCTGGGATTACCACCGATGTTCCGAGTTCCGCCTGTTATGCGACGTACTTTTTCCTTCTGGGCTCTTGCCCTCACCGCTTCCGCCACCGGCCTGGCAGCCAACCCTGCAGAAGCGCGCATCGGTTCCGCATCAGACCTTCAGGTCGCCGTGCGTGACATCCAGATCACTTCTCCCGATTTCGGCAGCAAGCCTGCCGTGATGCCGCTGCCCTTCACCCCCCCGGCGGCCCCGGCACCTACCCTCCGGCTCGCCTCCGTCAGTCAGGGCACAGCCAGTTGGTATGGCCCCGGCTTCTACGGCAACCGCACCGCCAGTGGAGAGGTGTTCCGCCCCGGCACCATGACTGCTGCCCACCGCAGCCTCCCCTTCGGCACTCGGGTGCGCGTCACCAACCTGAACAACGGTCGTTCCGCAGTAGTGCGGATCAATGATCGCGGCCCATTCCACGGCGGCCGTGTGATTGACCTGGCCCAGGGTGCTGCTCAGCAACTCGGTGTCACTTCAAGCGGTGTTGCCCCTGTGCGGCTTGAGGTAATTCGCTGAATCAGCGGTCTGAGCAAGCTGATTGAATCAGACCCATCCGCCAGCATCGGCGGGTGGGTTTTTTTGCAGGCCCCGGCTCCGCCTCCATGCAGTTGATCCACTCCTTAGCCGAACTGGCGGCCTGGCGTCGGCATTGCCCTGGGCCACTTCATTTCGTGCCCACCATGGGGTCGCTGCATCGCGGCCACCAGCAGCTGATCCGGCGTGCTGCCCAGGCCCGTGGAGCCGGCCGGCCATCCGTGCTGGTGAGTGTGTACGTGAATCCGCTCCAGTTCGGTCCGGCGGAGGATTTCGATCGCTACCCCCGCGACCTAGCAGCTGATGCCGACCGGGCGGCAGCAGCAGGGGCTGCTGCCCTGTTCGCGCCAGCGGCTGCTCAGATGCAGCCTGGCGGTTTGGAGGCGATCACCCGGGTGCTGCCGCCGGCCGTGCTGCAGCGCAGCCTGTGCGGGCCAGGCCGACCGGGTCACTTCGAGGGAGTCGCCACCGTGGTGGTGCGCCTGCTGACGCTGGTGCATCCCGATCGCCTGTTGCTCGGCGAGAAGGACTGGCAGCAACTGGTAATCCTGCGGCGGGTGCTGGCCGATCTGGGCTTGCAGGTGCCCGTTGAAGGCGTTGCCACGGTGCGCGAGACCGACGGGCTCGCCTGCAGCTCCCGCAATCAATCCCTGATGGCACAGCAGAGGCAGCTCGCGGCGGCTCTGCCCGCGGCCCTGGCTGCTGTGGCGCGCGAATCGGGCTCCCGGGCGCCGAGTCATGATCTCCCAGCCGCGCTGCGCGAGCGGCTCGAAGCGGCCGGCTGTGTGGTGGAGTATGCCGAGCTCGTGGCGGCCCATAGCCTGGAGCCGTTGCCCGAACCCCGGGGACTGAGCCTGCTGGCGGCGGCCATCCGTTGCGGCAACACACGCCTGATCGACCATGTCTTTCTGATGAGCCGTTCCCCGATCGTTGCCATTGATGGCCCGGCCGGCGCTGGTAAGAGCACCGTCACCCGTGCCTTTGCCAACCGCCTCGGACTGGTCTACCTCGACACCGGGGCGATGTACCGGGCCGTGACCTGGTGGGTGCTGCAGCAGGGGGTCGACCCAGCGGATCCGGCGGCGGTGGCGTCCTGTCTTCAGCCGCTTGATCTCCAGCTGCGCTCAGCTGGACTGGGTGAGCAGCAGGTGCTGATCAACGGCCATGCGGTCTCCGAGGCGATCCGCAGTCCGGCGGTCACTGAGCGGGTGTCGCAGGTGGCGGCCCACGCCTGCGTGCGCGAGGCCCTCACGGCCCAGCAGCAGGCGATGGGTGAACGCGGCGGTCTGGTGGCGGAGGGTCGCGACATCGGCACCGCTGTGTTTCCGGATGCTGAGCTGAAGGTGTTTCTCACCGCCACCGCGGCTGAGCGGGCCCGGCGTCGTGCCCACGACCTGGCTGAGCGCGGCTTTGACGTTCCGCCGCTCGCAGAGCTGGAGGCGCAGATCATTGCGCGTGACCACCAGGATTCGAGCCGCGCTGTCGCCCCCTTGCGGATGGCGGCCGACGCCACAGAACTGGTGACCGACGGCATGGCGATCGAAGCGGTGATCCAGTCCCTCATCGACCTGTTCCGTCAGCGGGTGCCCGAGGAGGTCTGGCCGGAGCCCCCGCAGACCTGAAGCTCAGGCTTGAAGCACAGATCTAACGCCGCAGCAGTGCCTTCAACAATCCATCGCAGGCATCCTCCAGAAGATCCAGCACCTGCTCGAAACCCTGATCGCCCCCGTAATAGGGGTCGGGAACCTCCGCGGCCGTGCTGCGCTGGCAGTAATGCACCAGTGGTTCCACCACCGCCAGGCTGCTTCTGCCGCTTGCCTGCAATTGCTGGCCCAGGCCCAGCACAGCGGCAAGGTTGGCGGCATCCATCGTGAGGATGTGATCAAAGCGCTCCAGGTCTGCCGCATCCAGCTGGCGGGCCCGGCTGGTCAGATCCAGACCGCGGCGGGCCGCTGCTGCCCGCATGCGCGGGTCGGCCTGTTTGCCTTTGTGCCAGCCGCCGGTGCCGGCGGAGTCGACCACAAAGAGCTCCTCCAGTCCGGCCGCGCTGAGCCGTTGTCGGAACACGCCTTCGGCGGCGGGGGACCGGCAGATGTTGCCGAGGCAGACGAACAGCACCCGTTTCATTTACCTTCCAGCCGATCAAGAGCCACCCTGGCCCGCAGCCGTACCACCGGTGGGTTGTCATCGGCCGCTTCGCAGAGCGCAACCAGGCACTCCTCCAGCCGCTGCCAGGCGACGGATGTGGGGTCCAGCTGCCGGGCCAGGGATTCCAGACCCACTGCCACCGCGTAGCGCACCACCCATTCGCCGTCGCTGCCCGCTGCAACCAAGGCGTTCAGGCAGCGCTGCTGTACAGCCTGCCTGATCTGCGGTTCCAGCGGATCCAGCACCAGATTGCCCAGCCCTTTGGCTGCTGCCCGTCGCACGCTGGCGGCTACGTCGCTGCCGAGGGCATCGATCAGCAGCTCGAGGCCGCGCACGTCGCCGATGCCGGCAAGGGCCCGCACTGCCCAGGCCCGGGCTCCGTAGTTCTCAGGGTCGAGTCGCAGCAAGGAATCCACGGCCTCAGCGCCCAGGGCGACCAGTCCGTCCACGGCCGCCACCGCTGCGCCTGGGTTGTTGTATCCCAGCACCTCCACCAGTGTCGGAGCGGCGCCTGCTGCGCCGCTCCTGGCCAGGGCCCGGGTGGCCAGCACCAGCGCTTCGCTGCTGCTGGCCTCACGCAGCGTTTCGATCAGGGTGTTCAGTTGCACGGGGGATGTCATCGCCGGGTTAGGACTCAAAGCAGTTCATCCATGCAGGCGAGCAGGGCGTCGTCGGCTGGTTCTCCGCGGCCCTGCTCCACCAGGCCGCGCAAGGCGATCAGCTTGAGGCTGTTTTCAGCCTGTGTGCGGCGGATCGGCTCCAGGGCCGGTCGCCAGCCAGCGGCACCGAGATCCATCAGGGCAGCACGACGCACCTGCAGCTGGTGGTGATTCAGAAGCGACACCAGCAGTTCTCCCCAACAGGGCTCACCGCTCAACTGGAGCAGGGCGCGCGCCGCAGCCGAGCGAATCAAGGGCCGCTCGTGGCCGATGAAGGGCTCGACAACAGCCAGCACCGCCGGGCTGGCGATACCGATGTCGCCGAGGGCCTCCAGCAGTGCTTCACAGGGTTCCATCAGGCGAGGGCTGTCAGGCCGGCTGGCCCCGGCCTGGTCCGGTCCACTGGCCAGCAGCCGGCAGATCGGTGTCACCGCCGGCTCGGCCCGCAGGTCTCCGAGGGCGCGGGCTGCCGCTTCCCGCAGTCCATCGTCTGGATCCTCAAGCACGGCCAGCAGATCGGGGATCGCGGCCGCGGCAGCAGGAGCCAGTTTGCCCAGGGCCCGTGCAGCATTCCGGGCCACGGCGTTCTCCTCGACGCCAGCGCCGGGATCGCGCCCACGTCGCTGGCGCAGTGCGTCCTGCAGCAGCGGCACGGCCTCAGGGTGCTGGCTGCGCATCCGGCCCAGCCACCAGGCGGCGTAGTACTGCTGCGAGGGATCGGCGTTCTGGCGCAGTCGAGCAATCGCTTCGGATTCGCTGATCGGTTCGCCAGAGCGGTGATCCGCAGGAGCTGCCGTTGGAAGTGCCGTCATCGCGGGTGCTGAGAAGTGGCGCATTCCCAGCCATTGTTGATGATCGCAGACCGCATGAACAGTCAGCAGTCATCGAGACCAGGCATAAAAAAGCCTCCCGGAGGGGAGGCCTGGTGGTTGCCGAAAGGGACGAAAGAAGCGGCGTTGGCCGGATCAGACGAGGGCGCCGATGGCGTAGTCGATGTAGTTGTTAGCGATCGTGCCGGCGTCGCCGGAGATGCCGTGGTTGGCCTTGATGTAGTTCAGGGCCTCGACATACCAGGAGGGGGAGAGTTCAAAGGCGCGGTTGATCTCGTCGAGACCAGCGACCAGGTACTCATCCATGGGGCCGGTGCCACCAGCCACGAGGCAGTAGGTGACCATGCGGAGGTAGTAGCCGATGTCCCGGGCGCACTTGGCCTTGCCGCGTGCGTCGGAGGCGTAGTTGCTCCCCTGCATCTGGGTGGTGTAGGGGAACTTGTTGTAAACGGCCTGGGCAGCGCCGTTCACGAGCTCATCAGCCTTGGCGGTGAGCACCTTGGCGGCCTCGAGGGCGTTCTTGGCGCGCTCGAAACGACCGAAAGCGGCGTTGAGCTCGGTGTTGGAGAGGAAGCGGCCCTGGGAATCAGCGGCGGCGACGGCTTCGGTGAGAGGGGTCTTCATTGGAGAGAAGGAGAGGTGTGAACCGGTGATCAGGAAAGGTCCTGAGGGATTCAGCCGACAGCGGCGGCAGCGCGATCGAAGTAGGTGCCGATTTCGCTCATCAGAGCGGAGCAGTCGCCGGGGGTGATGCCGTTGCGGTCGTTGGCGATGGCGATGGCAGCATCCTTCATCTTGCGCACGCCTTCAGCCACGGAAGCACCGGGGACGCCCAGGGCCAGGTAGGTCTCGCGCAGGCCGTTGAGGCAACGATCTTCCAGCACGGACGCGTCGCCGGTGAAGACGGCGTAGGTGACGTAGCGGAGGATGATGTCCATGTCGCGCAGGCAGGCAGCCATGCGGCGATGGGTGTAGGCGTTGCCGCCGGGGGCGATCAGGGAAGGCTGGGCTTCGAAGAGATCGCGGCCGGCGTTGGTGACGATCTTGGAAGCGTTGGAGGTGATGCGGTTCACGGCATCCATACGCTTGTTGCTCTCAGCCACCATGGCGGCGAGGGCATCGATTTGACCAGCGTTCAGGAATTCGCCGCGGGCATCGGCCTGGACGACCACCTTGGCAAACACGTCACACTCTGCGGAGAACGTTCTTGTCATGGGAGTCGTGAGTATCAAGGGGGCTGGTCGCGCTGTGAAGACAGGCAATCCTTTGCAAAGAAAGAGGCCCGTACTTGTTGCGCCCATTAAGTTGACGACGTGCTTTACCGGCACGACTGACCTCCTGATCGCCAACCATGACCATTGCCCTTGCCTCCCAGCTGCGTGAAGGCACCAAGAAAGCCCACACCATGGCCGAAAACACCGGCTTCGTGAGCTGCTTTCTCAAGGGCGTGGTGGACAAGGCCAGCTACCGCACCCTGGTGGCCGACCTCTACTTCGTGTATGACGCGATGGAGCAGGAAATCGGCAAGCTGCGAGCCGCCGGCCATCCGGTGGTGGGCCCGGTGGGCTTCCCTGAACTGAACCGGCGCGAGAGCCTGGAGCAGGACCTGGCCTTTTACTTCGGCGAAGGCTGGCGCAACAGCGTCAAGGCCACCCCGGCCGCCCAGGAGTATGTCGCTCGCATTCATCAGATCGCCCATGAGTCGCCCGAACTGCTGGTGGGCCACCACTACACCCGCTACATCGGCGACCTCTCCGGCGGCCAGATCCTTAAGGCCATCGCCCAGAAGGCGATGAACCTCGGCGAGCACGACGGCCTGCGCTTCTACGCGTTCGACGCCATTCCCGACGAAAAGGGCTTCAAGGCCAACTACCGCGCCACCCTTGACGCCCTGCCGATCGATCAGGCCACGGCCGATCGGATCGTGGCGGAGGCCAACCACGCCTTCCACCTGAACATGACGATGTTCCAGGAACTGGAGGGCAACCTGATTGCTGCCATCGGCAAGGTGCTGTTCGGCTTCCTCACCCGCCGCCAGCGCAGCGGCAGCACCGAGGCAGTGGTGGCCTGAGGGCGGGTGGGTCAGACACTGCTGATGCCGGTGAGCGCCAGCGGCACCGGCAGGCCTGCTTGCGCTGTCACGTCAAACCAGCAGTATCGGAGCCGCGCGTACTGCGGTCTCGGCTGCGCATCGGGAAACCTGAGACTCGGGTTAGCCCTTAGCTCCCGTACTCAACATCGCCAGGGCTATCCAGAGCACGAGTCCGGTCAGCACGAAGCCGCCAGTCGCCACAAAATACCGCCAAGCGTTCTGCACAGCCGGGGTGGGCTGGTTGACCAGCCAAGCCGGACGCGGCCAGCCTGCCCAGCTGCCACTGCCGACCCCGGGAGCGCGAACGGCCATGGTGTCACGCCAGTAGGCGTCGTAGCGGGGGGCTTGCTGGTTGAAGGGGATTGTGCCCACCGACTGGCCAGCCAGCACCCGGGCGCGTTGATAGGGCACAAGGTCTTCCCCGAAGGTTTCCAGATATTCCGTTGAATCGATCAGAGCATCGATGAAGGCCGGCAGCCCTTGCTCCGCGATCACGATCGACCAGGCGATGCGTTCCTGCTGGCCGTGCACCGGTCGGCCCAGCACCCGGCCAACCACCTGTTCCACCACGCGGTAATTGCTATTGCAGCGGTAAAAGTCGTTGCGGAATTTCTCCGAGCGCAGCAGCTGGCGCACGAACTCGCGGGTGCTGATCTGGCCGGAGCGCAGCTGCGACTCGAGCATCGCATCGCGGTCGCGCTTGAAGGCGTGGAAGTACACCTGGCGATAGGCCTGCTCGATCAGGGCATCGGCGGCAGCTCCATCAAGCTGACTGGCCTGCCGACCAAACTGGCGAGAGGTCTCTTCGCTGGCTGCCAGAAAATTGCTGACCCTGGCGTTGTTGGTGAGAGGTTTGGTGGCCAGAACAGGCAGGGTCACTGGGCAGACAGAACGAAAACGAAAGAAAGTATTGACTGCTGCGATGGGCTCAGGCTTGGGGCAAGTAAAAACCATGAATAACTTAATCTTCCGTACCAGCTCGCGATTGATTGGGGGCTGAGGCGGGCACCGTGCTGGTGTCCCCTCCAGGACCAGCTTCCTGCAGGGCTGTTGCAGGACAGGCAGGCGATCCACAACTGCGCAGAGGCCGTGGGCCATTGCGGGGCTCCCATGGCGTCAGTCGAGAATGCGATCGACGCTCACCAACCTCGTGACAAGCCCGGCGGCCGGTGCCTCGATGCCGCCGGGCTTGAAGGTTGCCTGAAAAAACCATTGGCGCCCGTCCTGACTGCGCCGCTCGACCCTGAAGTCGCTGAGCCCCAGCGGCCCCAGTGCCAGGCTGAGAGCATCTCCACTGCAGCCGGGCACGTTGACCTGCATGGCCTCCAGGCCTGCGGCAGCAACGCGATAGGTGGGCATGAAAGCACCGCATCGGTGATCAACCCTCCCACGGGAGGGCCTTTTCAGCCTGTCCTGGCAAGACGGTATTCAGCAGCACACCGGCAGCGGCCTGGACTCATATGCTTTACAAATATTCACTTGTTGAGTTGCCCGCTGTGACAACTTCCCCAGATTTGGCCTCCCTCTACCAGCTGCTGGCCAAGCAGGAGAGACCCGTCCTGCCCTCGGGCGAACGGCGTGCCATCCTCGGCTGCGGCTACGTGGGCGAGGAGGTGGCCAGGGCTTGGAAGCAGGAGGGTCACGCGCTGTGGGCTACCACCACCCGGCGTGAGCGCCTCGGCGAGTTGGCCGAGCTTGTGGAAACCCCGCTGATCTTTGACTCGACGGACCCCAGCACCAACCTTGACTTCACCGCTGATCTGGATGGCATTCTGGTTTCCTTCGCGCCCTCGAAGGGTTCCGAGGTTGATCTGGGCCAATACCGGAAAACCTTTCTCGGTGGTTTGCAACGACTCGTCGAGACGCTGGATCGACGCCCCCGCAACACACCTCTGCAGATCGTCCATCTGAGCAGCTGCGGCGTATACGGCAACCGCCATGGTGCCCTCACCAACGAAACGGCCCCGATAAGCGATATGCATCCTGTCAATCAGGTTCTGCTCCAAGCAGAAGAGATGATGGGATCCATCCGCTCTGACAAAATCAAGGTCTGCGTGCTTCGTCTGGGAGGCATCTACGGCCCCGGGCGTGACATCCCATCCATGCTGTTATCAGCGGCTGGTGGATTGGTGCAACGCAACGGCCAGAATGTTCCGTGCTGGATTCACCGCGATGACATTGTCCGGGGTGTTTGCTTCGCGTTCGATCAAGGCCTGGATGAGACCTATAATCTTGTTAACGATACACAACTGAGTGGCCAAGAGCTTACAGATCGCCTCTGCGAGAGAGCTGGCTTGCCTTTGGCCAAGTGGTTGACCATAGACACGACTGATCGGATTCTCAATGCGCGCGTTAGCAACGAAAAGCTGAAGCAAATTGGCTTCACCTTCAGTTATCCGTGCATGGTTGATTGATATCGACGCTCTACCCAGCGACTCAGTTTATAATTTGCGTAGTAAGCGATGTTGAGATGGACAAAACTCTTTGGATTTAGCAAGCAGCCAAATTGGAGATTGAATTCACCCTTTGGCATTTCATCGGGAAGGCTGCAAATCAAATTATCTGCAAACATGCCATTCACATCCTGTGAGCAAAAGGTGTTTGCATCGAATTCTGGTGCCCCTTTGGTTGATACAAACGCTCCATGCTGCACGCCCGGTCTCAGCTCCTGCTCGATCCCACGCCATCCTGCGACAGCCGACAATAAGGCGTCTACAGACTGCATCTGTTCACGGGCGGGATCGGGTCTTGCCCGTTGACAGCGAAACGGGTGGCTGCGATTGAATCCAGGATCATCCGGCCGTCACATTGGCGCTGATAGAGGGCAACAAGCATCGATCGGGAGCGGCCATTGAAAAAATTCACTTCATGGCCCGCTCGCGTTGTGCTCTCGCCAACCTCAAGGCTTGACTGACCTGCGGTCTCCGGGAAATGCCAGCAGTGATGGCCGAGGTTGTAGTGGTGTCGATCCAGGGGGAATCGGCGTTCTCCACCCGGGGCAAATCGAAGACCTGTTCCATGCCACTCTCCGGTATCAGCATCAGAAAACCGAATGGCGTACCGCGATTCTGTAGGGCTGCACATGTCGTGGTTCAGATCCATGCCGTTGGCGTTTCTGTCGTACCACGTCGTCGTCCCCAGCCAGTCGCCATCGAAGCTGGCTCGCATTAA
>JBBASO010000015.1:0-38008 GCA_040399265.1 Prochlorococcaceae cyanobacterium | reverse complement strand
CCGGGGCGTAGCGCAGCTTGGTAGCGCACCACTTTGGGGTAGTGGGGGTCGTGGGTTCAAATCCCGCCGCTCCGATTTGATCAGCCGGCTAGATCCCATGGGGATCACGCTCAAGCCGCCCGTCCTCGGGCGGCTTTTTGCTGGAATCGCAGCCGGGCAGGAACGGTTCTCCGTATCGACTGGCACTCCTCAGGCCGCTCAGAAACGCGTAGACAGGTTCAGTAATGATGAGCTTGTTTCGGCATGCGCGAGATCGTGTTCCGCGTTCTCAGCGAATCCAACGGACTGATCGAGGCGGAAACCGAGGACCAGACCATGCGGGTCTGCGCCCCTTCGCTTGAGGATCTGCACCATGAGGCACGGGAGGCTCTGATCAACCGGTTCGGCCCGGCTCACTGCGCTTACAAGGTGCGCTTCAGCCGCTTGCTCAGCGGCAGTGCAATCCGGCCGCTGCGCAGGCCTCCAGCCCCCTGCCGCTAACCGCAAGGCTGACGAGGAGGAGCGACCAGGGTTGGCGCCGCCGCTTGAACCGGGCATGCTGGCTGAGGATTGCGTCAAGACAGCAATGACGTCGACCGAAGCGCTCAATGCCGATTCCCCGGCGGCCTTCCCAGGCGCTCAGGGGTTCGGTGCCCGTGCAACAGGCGGCCGCGGCGGGCAGGTCTTTTATGTGACCACCACCGCAGCAAGTGGCCTCGGTTCGCTGCAGTGGGCCCTCGATCAACCAGGGCCGAAGACTGTCCTGTTTCGGACCAGTGGGCTGATCGATGCCCGCATCCACCTCCGCCGCGGCGATGTGACCATCGCCGGCCAGTCCTCGCCGGGGGGAATCACCATCCGCGGCTTTGTGACCGACGAGACGCCCTTCCAGGACCAGGCGGTGCGGACTCCGGATCAAACCGCCCAGAACTGGATCCTGCAACACATCCGCATCCGGCCAGGCCTGGATGGCCCCAGCGACGACGGCCTGAGGCTGCGTTACACCCGCAACGCCATCATTGATCACGTCTCGATCGGCAATGCCACCGACGAAGCAGTAGAGATCTCATACTCAAATAACATCACGATCCAGAACTCAATTATCGCCGAAACGGTGGGCAGCCATTCTTTTTATGGCGGCATGCTGTTGAACTATTCGAATCCAGCCCACGGATTCGCACTCGACAATCTATCGATTCACCATAATCTCTTCAGCAGGATCGAAGGGCGCCTGCCGGAAGTTTCTCGGGAGTCGGCGGGGGCAGCAGGCAGTGTCATGAATCTGGAGCTGACCAGCAATCTCTACTGGGATCCCCAGTTCTTCATCGCCTTGGGTGCCGACACAGGCGTGGTCACCGATGAGGCTGGCAATCCCTATCCCATTCACTACCGACTGAACGCGGTAAACAACTACTTCCGCACCGGAGACAGCTTTCCCTTTGGCATGTGGGATGACCAGATTCTGCGAGCATCCTCAGCGCCATTGAACCAGCTGTTTGTGCAGGGCAATCGGTTCAATCTGTACCCAGATCGCTCTGACTACGAGCTGTTTTACTGCTGCAACGACTATGCGCAGACCAGCAGCGCCGACGCCACCGCCCGGCTTGCCCAGATGTTGCATGAGCGTCACCCGTTCCCGGCAATCAGCGCTACAGCCGCCGAACAGCTGCCGGAGGCGCTGGCGCAACGGGTCGGGGCGTGGCCACGGGATCCGATGGATACCCGGCTGCTGGACGCGGTGCGGCTCAATCGCCTCGACCCCGAACCGCTCAACATCAATCCGGCTGGCGATGCGTTGCTGCCGGCCACTCCCTCGCCTCCACCCCCTCCTGACGACAGCGACGGCGACGGCATGCCGAACGACTGGGAGCTCGCTCGGGGAATGAATCCCGAAGCACCGAACAACAACGACTTCACCCTGTCCAGTGAGGGATACACCGATCTGGAGGTGTATCTGCACGAGCTGGCCGCCCTCCGCAGCAGCGGCGAGCCCACCAATGCCGAGCCCGCGTTCCGAATGCTCGTTGAGCAGCCCAGCCTGAGCGAGGGGCAGGCACCGGGCAACCGCTTTCAGATTCAGATCAGCCGCAGTGGCGACGGCAGCGGCAGCGCCTCGGTGCACTGGCAGCTGAGCGCAGGGCCCGGCACAGCCGCTCACGCCAGCGATTTTGCCGGCGGAACCTGGCCAGCCGGCGTGGTGACCTTCGCCGAGGGCCAGACCTCAGGCCTGCTGAGCGTGGATGTGGCTGGCGACCGCCTGGCCGAAGCGGATGAAACCTTCAGCATCATGCTGAGCAATCCGGTTGGTGCTGAGCTGACGGCGGGCCAGAGCAGCCGCACCGCCACGATCGTCAACGACGACTGGATCGGTGGACCAGGGGCAGACAACCTGAGCGGCACCGCGGCTGCGGATTTTCTCGATGGCGGCAGCGGCCCCGACGTGCTCACCGGCGGAGCCGGGGCTGATCAATTCGGCTTCCGGCCACGGCAATCAACAATCACGGCGCCGGATCTGATCACCGATTTCCATATCGGGGAAGACAGGATCGCCATCCTCAACGCCCAGGGAGAGCTGCAGCCGCCACCACCTGTCCTGAGCCGAGCGGCGACCAACAGAACCGCCACCACCCTCAACGAGCTGGCGAAAGCAGTGTTTGCCGATGCCGATCCAAGGCAGAGGGGCAACCAGCGACTCCGTTCCAACCAGAGCGTCGTGGTGCGATCCACCAATCCCACAATCGGCGGGACCTATCTGCTGATCAACGATCGAAACCCCGTGCTGCAGCGGCGGAACGACCTGATGATCAGCCTGGGGAATGGGGACACTGCAGCAGTCCTGGTGCGTGAGCTGACGAATCTGTTCCTCTGAATCTCGTTCGCAGCACCAGCGCTCAGGCGGCCTGATCGAGCCAGAGCTCGTTGTCTGCCCTGTCACGCACCCGCGGGTTGGCGGAACGGCTTACGGGCAATGGAACGTCCAAGGGAGAACGGTCACGCTGGCGCCCGTGGCCCACCTGGCTCAGCTTCAGGGCTGGACAGGTGTTAAGCAGAGCGGCGTGAACGGCACGAAAGCAGGTGCGACTCAGAGGAGCGCCAGCTGCCATCGCCTCGTTGCTGAGCAGTTCAGCGGTGATCTCCAGCCCACGGCCAGCAGCAGAACCGCATCGTGCCCAACTGAACACCAGGCGAAAGTTCAGATCATGGATCCGATCAATGCTGGCGGCGGCAAGACCGGTGGGGCAAGCGCCGACAAGCTGGAAGCCAAGCTGGGCGGTGAGCCCAAGCAGCGATTCGGCAAGATCGGGAATGCCACTCTGGCCAGACCCCGTGGCGGGGTCTGGCCAGACGTACATGGTGGAGAAACGGGCCATGCAAAGACTCCGCTGAACCCCGCTGATCGATTGCCGATGAGCGGATTATTCACTATGAACTCAGATTTTACCGAGGTTTGCCAGCGGCTGCCCCGCTAGCGCACCACACCAGCCCTGGCCAGCAGAGCACGTTCACTCGGCCGACGCAGATTGGATGCCAGACCGCACCACTCCAGCAGCCGAATGAAGCGGTAGGTGGGATCCGGCAACCGGCAGACCTGATGGTCCTTGATGGTGAAACCCTGCTGCACAGAAGCCTGGAAGGCATGGTGGCAGTTGTGCCAGCCCTCCCCAAGCGTGAACAGTGCCACCCAGCCATTGTTGCGGCTGGCATCAGCGGTGGCGAAGGGTTGTGTGCCCGCCAGGTGGGCAAGGGAGTTAACGCTGGCAACACCGTGAAACAGCACGGTGGTGCTCAAACAGAACGCGCCCAGCCATTCCAGACCTCCGAGCCACCAAGACAGGGCCGCCAGTGCCAGCAACGGCAGGGCGTGGAGGCGGTCGATCAGACGCAGCAGCGGATCGGCCTCCACATCAGCCGGCAGGCTGACAGGGTGGAAGTCGGGGCTGAGCAACCAGCCGGCCTGCGCGTGCCAGAAGCCGCGCCAGCGGTTGGCATGGCCCAGCGGTGAATGCGGATCAGCGGCGGTATCAACGGCTCGGTGGTGGATCTGGTGATGGGCCTTCCACCAGCTGGGGCCCATCTGACCGGCGGAGGCAGCCACAAGCGAGCCGATCCACCACACCGCCCGCGGCGCCCGATAACTGCCATGGGTGATCAGGCGGTGGTAGATCGCCGTGGTGGCCAGCATGCGCAGCAGGTACAACGCCACTGCCCAGGCAGCGGCAGCCACACTGATCCCGGTGAACAGAAGCAGGCTGCAGCCGAGATGGGAGCCGATGATCAGGATCGGACCGAGTCCGTGCAGGCACCGACGCAACCGGGGCACGGGTGCTGCCTGAACTGCTCTGAACGCGGCAGGGGGAATGGATGAGGTCGGGCGGAGGTTGTTCAGAACGTGGGTGCCTGAACCAGCGGTGGTTTCAGGCTGTGGCGTGAGGTGATCGGCAGTGTGATCAGCAGTTTGATCAACAGTGTGATCAGGAGTGTGATCGGCGATGAGATCAGGCGTGTCGCGGCGGGGCACACTGGAGCGAATCCGGCTCAGAAAAGCCTCCCAAAAAGTTACGTTATCGCAGCTGTTGCGTGAACCGAGAAGGATTGCTGGGAGCCATGGGTCCAGTCCGGGCAGCGGTGGGTGAGATGAAGGCCATGCGGGATCACCCCCACCTGCCACTGGCAGAACAACAGCGGGATCCCCTCCGGCCCGATGCGGTAGCGAAAGGCCGTGCAGGTCATGCAGACCCGGCTGCAGGTGCTGGCGCTCAGCTGCGCCGGAGCTGGCTGCGGCATGGTGAGCGTGCGAGGCATGCGAACTGCCATGACGGGGCAACATTTCTATGCGGGAGTCAGCATTTCGGCAGTCGTCTGGGGCACCTGCCGAGGGCTGCCGCTGTGACGAACAGCCAGATCCAACTGGTTAAGCACGCTGGGCGGCGTTAGTGCTGGGGGACCTGCCATCCAGCGCCGCCTCGGTCACGATGTCACTCCGATTTCGCCGTTCCGCCCGGCTCGGCCCCCTGCGCTTTCATTTCACCCGCAACGGTCTGAGCTCGATCTCCATCGGCGGACGCGGTGTCTCGTACAACGTTCCGGTGCACCGCCGCGGCGGTGCACGCACCACGGTGGGGTTGCCAGGCACCGGCCTGAGCTGGAGCTGGGAGAACGGCGAGCCCGGGGCGGCGGAGGGATTGCCAAACAGCCGGCGGCTACGGGCAGGACAGCTACAGGCCCTGCAGCAGTCTCTGCTAGCCATGCTCAACGAGCGGCTGTTCTCTGCTGGTGGTGAAGGCCAGCGGTTGTGGGAAGGGCAGCGGCTGAGCCGCCTGCTCAGCACGCTCAGCCCGGGGTCACGACAGGCGGCACTGCTGGCGGTCATCGAGTCGCCGGAGGCGATGAACCGTTATCTGCAGGCGGCTCGCAGCCAGGACGAAGCCAAGCGCCGGGCTCATCGGTGCATCGAAGCCGTGCAGACGGCGAACCGCCTGCTAGCCGCTCAGGGCTGGAACGACTGAACGCGCGTACGCCTGCGCAGCAGACGGATCGAACCGGCCCGAAGGCGAAACGGCCGCTCTCAGTGATCGTGGCTCTCCTCCAGCTGCAGCGTGGTGTGGCTGATCCCATGGGGGGCAAGCGCAAGGCGAGCCTCGGCGATCAGGGAATCGCTGCTGCTCCGGGGATCTGCAAACCAGGCCGGAGCCAGCACCAGATGGGCCGTCAGAGCGGTGCGGGAGGTGCTGACCGCCCACACGTGCAGATCCTCCACACGAAGCACGCCTGGCAAGGCCAGCAGCACTGCCTCCACACGACCGAGGTCGACATGGCGCGGCGCAGCATCGAGATTGAGGGCAATCGCTTCGCGCAGCAGGCCGACGGCGCTCCAGATCACGGCTCCGCCCACGCCGATGGCCGTGACCGCATCGAGCCAGAACCAACCGGTGAAGCCCACCACCAGGGCACTGATCAGCACGGCCAGAGACACAGCCGCATCGGTGAGCAGGTGCAGCACTGCCGCTCGTTGGTTGAGGTCGTGGTTGTGAGCAGTACCGAACAGGCGGGCCGAGCCCATATTGATCGCGATCCCCAGCGCAGCCGCCCAGGCCACCGGCCCTGCGATCAAAGGCACGGGGTTGGTCAGCCGCTGAATCGCCTCGGTCACCACCACCGCGCCAGCGGCGCAGATCAACACGCCGTTGATCAACGACACAATCTGGGTGCTGCGGCCGTAGCCGTACGTGAAGCGGCCGCGCGGGGGCTGCCGACTGAGCCGCTCTGCGCCCCAGCCGAGCAGTAGCCCGACCACATCGCCGGCGTTGTGGAGAGCGTCGCCGATCAGAGCCAGCGAACCGAAGGCAAAGCCGATCAGCAACTGCAGCGTCGTGAGGCCTGCATTGAGGGCAATGCTCCAACGAAAGGCACCTTCCACATGGAGATGGCGGGACGCTGGGCCTTGGTGGGAGTGGGGGTGATCCATCACGCAACTGTGCAGCTGGACAACCAGATCTGCAGTGATCGTCGGCCGACCGCTCCGAAAGCAGATTCAGCAGAGCGACGGCTCATCGGCAGCCCAATCCTCAGGCACACACTGGCATCACCGCGGCACAGGCCGTGCCCTCTGTCCATCGCCCCGCGGCGGCGGCTGCCCATAGGCTCGGAGGCAGCAAAAACCAGGTTGTGATCCGAGTGAAACAGTCCAGCCAACCCGTTGCCGAAGATGCAGCTGGGCCCTCCGTATCCGCCGGCAAGCAGGCCTTCCTCTATCAACCGCTGGAACGGTTCGGGGAAGGGCTCACCACCCACAGACCCTGGAACACCGCGGCGCTGGCGGGCGTGGAACTACTGAATGGCCGCGTGGCCATGGTTGGGTTTGCGGCGGCGATCGGCGGGGAATTGATCAGCGGCCATGGCCCGGCCGGCCAGGTGGTGGCCCTGCTGCGGTGGTATCTGAGTTGAAGCCAGCACTGTCTGGGGAGGACCAGCAGGTTGGCGATCCGGATGCGATCCAACACTGAAGGCGTGGCTCAAGGTGCCGCGGCTCACCAACCAACATTACGCAGTGTTGCGATGCGCAACCCCGTTCCACACCCATGGCGGATTCCTCCTCACGTTTCGGTGTTATGGCCTTCGCCGAAACCTGGAACGGTCGCCTCGCCGTGCTCGAGTTCGTGATCGGGCTGGCCATCGAACTGCTCACCGGCCAAGGAATTCTGAACCAAGTCGGCCTGGGTTGATCGCCTCAAGCAGAGCCCATAGGTTGCGCCGCGAGCCTGAGCGATCAATGCCTGACTCTTGTCAGCAACTGGGAGCGTAACCAAGGCCAAAAAAGCCCGCACCATGGTCGACGATGTGATCGAGCACATCAAGAACTCTGCGGACTCGGGTTGTGCCTGCACAACTACTCCCGGTCACTGAACCTGAGGCGACGGCTCTACCTGCTGCACCTCTCGGCCACGACCCTGAATTGTGGTGCGAATCCCTGGCCAGCCACAGGGAGCAACAGACGATCCTTGTTCGGTAGCTGCAGGGAGAACTGGTTGTGAGGCGGCGGCAGCGCGGCGGCGAGATGCTGCACTGGCGAGGGATCAGCAGCGCTGAAGAAGGGGGAGAGGGAGCTCGACTGGCAGCGACCTTTACGGTTTCAGCCGGGGCAGCAGAGCTCGACGACGGCAGAACAAGGCCCGAACTGGTAAAAGTTCGGGCTGCTTGGACCCAAAGGACGATTCGGCAAGGGCCGAAGATCACTCCTCCTCGACAGAGCCTGCAGGGATCAGCTTGATCTGCTTACGCCCAAGCTTGATCTCAAATTCGTCGCCAGGCTGCAGACCGAGCTGTGCGGTGTAGGCCTTGCCCACCAGCAGGTTGCCGTTGAACTGCACAGTGGCGACGTAGCTGAGCTTGCGACCACCCTTACCACCAGCCTTGCCGGCGCCAGAGCCCAGGCTCATGCCCTTCGCCTCGAGGAGGGCCTCATAGAAAGCGGTGAAATTCAGCCGCTCGCTGCCATCCTTCTTGGCGCTCACGTACCCGCACTCACGCACCAGCTCCGATTTGGAAGCGTCGCCGAGCTCCTTAACCTTGGCCAGCAGTTCAGGTCCGGTCAGCATGATTGGATTCCAACAACACAGCCACTGTAGCGATCAACGAGAATCTTGTAAGCCCCTCGTGAACCCTTGAGCCGGTTCAGCGATTCAACCGTTGCATCTGCCAGGTCACCAGGGTGCCGACCGGACTCCAGAGCAAATAGGGAATCAGCAGCAACCAAGCCACCAGGGAGTGGGGAGCGATGGCGATGCTGAGCGTCACACCCCACACCCAACCTGTCATCGCCAGAACCGTGCCGTTGCGAAGGCTGCGGCTGCGACAGATCACCAGGGTGTAAGCCTGCACCAGCACAAGCAACAGCGCATAGCCCGCGAGCAGCTGCAGGCTCCGGCTCGTCGACCAGGTGAGCAGAGCCGAAGCGTAGAAACAGCCATAGATCAGCAGCCAGATCAGGGGAATCCAGCGTTCAAATGTCAGCCAGGCCGGACGTCGCAGCTGCATGAACCAGCCGAAATCAGCCCGGCTGGGGTTCAGCACGGCCACCACAGCCATCATCGCCAGAAGAAGCAGCAGGGCATCAGCCATCGATGAGGTGATCGCTGCCCCCAGGCTGGCGCAACCGCCGGGCCAGCAGTGTTTCATGAAGACCCGTTACCGCTGCTGACGAGCGTGCTGACGGGCGGTATCGATCACCTGCAAGCACGACTGGCTTGCTCCAAGCACCGGAGCGAAGGTGAGAGCATCTGCGTCTGGGGGTCGCGCCACAGATGCATGCTCCAACCCCAAGACCAATCCCTACCCAGCGGCAAGCAAGCTCAATCGTTCACAGACGTTTTGGGCGCGTGATGGTTGTTGCCAGGGCAGAGCAGCCGCCCAAAACACCGCTATCGACCCATGTAAACGGCCCTGCAAGGAGCATCAGTCGCCAGTTCGCCTCAGCTGCCACGGGCGAAGCCGAACATCCAAAATTCAAAACCCATCTGGTCCCGAATCGGGATGAAGCTTGACACATCACCCTCAACACCATATGCGTGTCGTTGTTGATGCAGCTGGTGGCGCCGCAGAGCAAGCATTGACGTTGCCATCAGTCGGTTTGACCGACTCGGGTGGAGCGGAGCAGCTGCTCCATCACATCTAGCAGGCCCTCGGCAAGGGGGCGAGGTGCTCGGAGCTTCTCACTCCAGATCGCGCCTGACAACAACTCCGCTTCGCCCACCAGAGCCAGATCCTGCCCCTCCTGAAGCCGTAGCTCTTGCAGCGGCACCGCAAGGTCGGCGCGGTAGACATGGGCCAGCCGCCGCTGGTTGCGGTGCTGGATCCAGAAGGTCACAGCCTGGGGTTGCCAACCGATTTCTTCCAGCAGTTCGCGCCGCAGCGCCTGCTCCGCCGTTTCGCCGGGATCCAGATGGCCACCGAACAGCCCCCAGCAGCCGGGCGCAACGATCCCGGGGACGTCATCGCGCAACTGCATCAACCAGAAACCCTGGCGATGCAGCATCGCCAAAGCGACTTCAACGACCATCAGACACACGCTTCTGCGTTGAGCATCGATTCATCATCGCAGCGCCATAACCCACCACGTGCCATCGCTGCTACTGGTGATGACAGCATGGTTTTGGATTGAAACGATCAGTTCCCAGGTTCCACCTTGGCTGCAGGAGCGGTGTGCTCCCGCTGACCGTGCGACTCAGATGATGGCCCGAGGCTCGCAGATGCAGCAGCGTTGAGGCACAACGTCAACGCCTGCAGGCATCCCGCAGCGACCATGAGCAACGACCATCAACGTGCCTGGCCGGATGATCTTCATCCACTGGTCACGAATCAAGAGGTCCATTATCGCCTTCTGGAAATGGATTACCGACAATCGGCTCAATATGCCGCCATGGTTGAGCGCTATCCGTTGCTGAAGCAGAGCATCGAAATCTGCCAGCAAGGTGATCTGATCGGCGACAGCTCACTGCCACCTCAGCTCGCCGCTGTGCACCTGGAATGGGAACGCAGCCATGGCGAGAGCTGATCAACCCAGTGGGATCCGCCGCTGATCCGGCAGCTCCGGGGTGGGTGCCGGTTGCAGCAGCGGCGCGATGCTGCTGATCCCGAGCATCAGAAAGGAGACAGCGCCGAGCATGGCCAACAGACGCAACCCCAGACTGCGCCCTCGCGCCTCCAGGGGCGCGTCATCGATCTCCTCCTTGGCCTGGGAGGGTGGGTGTTGCTGGGGCTGGTGCGGTGGCATCAGCGGTGGCGTGAACGATGCGTCCCCATGCTCGCTGTGCGTCCATTCGGATCGGGCTCATCGTCGCAAGGCCCTCACCCTCAGCTCGGCTGGATCAGAGCACCCGCCTCCGGGTGTGAACGGCGGAACAGGCGGTCGTCGGCGGCACGCCGGCAGGTCAGCAGAAACAAAGACATCTCGATCCCGAACGTCTGTTCGAACAGCAGCAGAACTCCTGCAGTCCGATCCAGGCCGCAGTCGGTGATCGCCTGGCGGAGTCCCTGGCGGGGCTGGGCTGTGAGTGTGGCGAACAAGCGGTTGAGCCGGTGGTCCTGCAGGGCCTGAGCCGGAGTCATACCGCGAATGCGGTCGAAGCTGAACTGCAGACAGTCTTCGCGGGTGCCCAGGGATCCGGCCAGGTCACTGATGGAGATCGGATCACGAAAATGATGGCCGAAATATTGCAGGGCTTCGGCCACGATCTGGATCGGAGAGCCGCAACCTGGAGGCCCGGATTCAGAAGGCCTGCCTGCATCCTCAGGATGTACCAAACGAATCGGCCGGATCATCAGAATCCTGCTTGCAGCTGCCAGTGCTGAGGCCGCCGCACTGTTCTCCCGATTCCATCCTGCAAACGTTCTTCCCAGGAATCCAGGAACGCCGACCGGAATGGCACAATCCGCAAGCTGCGGTGATCTGCAGCAACCAGCCGACGCAAAACAACACGCAGTTGCGTAAAGCTGTGGTGATCCGGCTGTTTGCAGCTCCATCCACCGCCGTGATCACAGCATGAGATGGATCACCCGCGGCTCCTGTCGGGTGGTCTTTGGGAGATGCGGGCGCCGCTTCGGCGGCGCTTTTAGTTTGGCCCAGGTTGATCAGTGCAAGGCGTCCGCTCTCGAAGTGACGCACCAGCGATCCGCAGCACCCTGAAGCAATCAGCAGGTGAAGCGGCCAGCAGTTCCAGCCCGAGGCACCGGCCAGATCCCTCGCACCCCCAGGTCCTCCTGACCAGCAGCAGCAGAAAGCCGAACAGCAGGTGTTGGTGCGACCCTGTTCAAAAACGGCTTGGATCGCTGGGCTGGGGCCCCGCCTCACGCTGAAACAGCCCATTGAGGTAATGCCGGGCGACGGAGCGGTCCTGGCAGCCCTGCTGGAAGAGAAAGCCCGCCACAGACGCCTGCATCAGCCGGTATTGATCCCAGCGGGGGTGGGCGCTGATGAACGAGCGCATGGCGTCGTACAGGTCCTGCGGGAACTCATTGACAACACTCACGTGAGGCGGAAGGTGGTCGGGTGTCTCGCTCATGCGTTCCTCACGTTGTCGACCCATCAATCCATGGCGGAGCCACCGCCGTCAAAGCAGCGGAATCACACCGCAAAGAGCTGGTCTCCCTCTGAGACTTCAGGAGGGTGTTGCGTTCAGGGCCGCGCTGCACGCTGAAACTGAAGGGACAACGACCTGGGCCGCCGTGGTCAAGAGGAGAAGGTTTTTCCCCATCAACCGGGCCAAAGCAGAGGCCAACGGTTCGAACTCAGCGGCATCACCTGTGGAAAAGTCGGCGTATGTCGGGGGAAACCACCGTTTTTCGGGGAAAACCTGATCCCTCAGCAGGCCTGATCAATCAACTCGCGCCCTGCAGCAATGCCAATCAGGCAAACCTGCTGCGCCTGCCCTGGTCGGCACAGACCGATCGCGCCTGGCTGAGCAGATTGCCTAAGTCAGCCGATCCGCCAGGCTGATTACTCAGGGAAACGGCAGGCCATCAAGGTGAACCGAGAGAAGCTCGACAAGTTGGGGCGTTTTTTGCTGCGCGGCCTGCGCATCGGTGCCAGCACGGTTGCACTTGTCGAATTGCTGCGCCAAGACTGGACGGGTGGCCTCAGCGCCGCTGCAGCCTGGCTGGTGTTCCTGCAGGTTGAGCGGCGGCTGCCTCCTTCTGATCAGGCCCCCAACCCCTGACCCCAACGCTGAAACGAACACAACGCAACGGGGCGCTGCTGCTGCGGGATGGCGTTCGCCGTGCGCCACCGAGCTGGCCGGAGGCTTCGCCAGTCTCGAGAGGGGACAATGCAGCTAGAGCAGGGGGGGAGAGCATGCCGCCCTGGCTGCAGCGGCTGTCTGAGTGAAGACGCGGCGGGCTGCGAAACGTTGGCCTGGACCAGCTCACCGGCCTGTCGTGACAGCGCTGGTTGATGCAACGCTGAGGGCAGTCCAGCTCAGCGCCACCAGCAGGCCAGGACCGCCAAACAAAGAAGGCTCCCGACACCGTCGAGAACCCTTGCTGTCACACAATCGGGGCGACAGGATTCGAACCTGCGACCTAATGCTCCCAAAGCATCCGCGCTACCAAGCTGCGCTACGCCCCGAAGACATGGAGCATAGCGGCAAGCAGCCACTAGGCCCGGGCGGTGGATCAGAGGGCGGCAAAGCGCTGATCAAAATCCGCGGCAGCAGCTTCGGTGAACGCGAAAGTGCGGCGGATGTAGGCCAGGGTGTTCTTTTCGGTGTCCGTCACCCCGGGCCCGTCGGCAGCGGAAGCGAACAGGTCGGCGACCTCGTCCTTGGAGAGGTTCTGCTCGTTGGTCCCGGTGGTGTGGTGGTGGGCAAGGTCCAGCAGTTCCTTTTCGTACTGCTCGCCGTCGATGATCTGATAGGCCATGGTGAAGGCCGGCGGTCACGGCAAACTTAGAAATGGTTGGAGCCGCAGGCAACAAGCCGGACCGGCCGCTCTGGGCGCGAGCGTTCCGAGGCAGTGACACCAGGCTGACAGCGGTGCTGCTGGGGACCGTGGCATGGCTGACCGTCGGTGGCGGCACCTGCGCCGCCGACACCGGGCCCGCCCTGCCGGAGATCAGGGCAGACCGCTGCCCAGGCAATCCCCTCGTCAGCCCTGAAACAGACCCGGCACTGGGCGCCAACATCAACGGACCGTCACCGATCCGCACGCCGGATTGGCTGCCCAACCGTCTCGGTCGTTACTACCTCTATTTCGCCTCCCACCGGGGCCGGTCGATCCGTCTGGCCTACGCCGATACGCCATGCGGTCCCTGGACGATCCAACCGGGCGGCACCCTCAAGCTCAGCCAGGCACAGGGGTTCGTTGATCACATCGCCTCGCCGGATGCCCACGTGGATGAGGAGCGCCAGCAGATCCGCCTCTACGTGCATGGCCGCAAGGCGGGTGGCATGGGAGTGCAGCGCACCGGGCTGGCCGTCTCCAACGATGGTCTGTCGTTCCGGATGCTGGAGCGGGATCTCGGCAGTGCCTACTTCCGGGTGTTTGCCTGGGGTGCTGGCTGGCTGGCCCTGGCCAAGCAGGCTGGCGCTGGCGGGCGGTTGTACAGGGCGCCTAGCCCCCGTGGACCGTTCACGCCGGTGGCGGATCTGCTGCCCGCCATGCGCCATGGGGCTGTGCTGCCCTGGCGGAACCGCTTGCTGGTGTTCCACAGCCGCATCGGTGATGCGCCGGAGCGGATCCTGGTGGCGAGCCTGCAGCTCGACCCGGATGGCGCCAATCCCCGGCTCAGCGCCGCCCAGGACGTGCTGACGCCCAGCACAGCAGCGGAGGGAAGCGATCTGCCCGTGGAACGCTCACGCTCGGGCGCGACACGCCGCGCCCGACAACTGCGCGATCCGGCGATCCTGCAGGACGGCGATCGCGTCTTCCTCTTCTACGCACTGGCAGGGGAGTCGGGCATCGGCGCCGCAGCGCTGACGATCAGCCCCTGAGCTGAACGACCTGCTTCAACCAATGCGACCCGCTGTCTCGGCAGGGTGGACGCCCCGACCGCGCCTAGCTAGTGTTGAAACCAACACACGCCTGACATCAAGGGCATGGGCGCAGACATCCATGGCACAGCTTCGGCAGGCCGCGCAGCCGACGACAGTGGCCCACTGGGCCGCTCGGTGATGAAGTGGAGCGCCGACGGCGAACTGTCTGCCCTGGATCTCCAGCAGATCCTGGCGCGCCTGAGCACAGCCGATGTGCAGGCGGCCGGAATGATGGCCTGCCCGGTCGATCCGTGCTGAGCAGAAGTGCTCAGCCAGGCAGAAGAGCGATGCAGTCGATCTCGACCCTTGCACCCTTCGGCAGCGCCGCCACCTGCACACAGGCACGGGCTGGCGCCACCCCGCCGCCGAAGCATGCGGCATAGAGATCGTTCACCGCAGCGAAATCGGCCAGGTCGACCAGGAACACCGTGGTGCGCACCACCGCTGATGGCGTCAGGCCGGCCTCGCGCAGCACGGCTGTGAGATTGGCAAGCACCTGACGGGTCTCCGCTTCCACATCGCTCCCACCCACCAGGGCGCCAGTGGCGGGATCAAGGGCGATCTGGCCGGAGCAGAACAGCAGGCCGCCTGCCCTGACGGCCTGGTTGTAGGGGCCGACCGGGGCTGGCGCATCGGCCGTGTTCACGGCCTCGGGACTGACGGCTGAGCTCATGCGGAGGGAGGATGGCGCGGCGAGCCTATGGCGTTGACCGGAGATGCCCAACCCCAGCCCCTCCCTGGCCGCACCCGATGCCGATCCCGGAGCAGCCGGCGCTCAGGTGGAACTGCAGGGCGTGTGGCATCGCTACACGGCCGCCGCTGGCCCGCACGACCTTCACAACGGCTGGATCCTGCGCAACATCGACCTCAGCCTGGCGGCGGGGGAATTAGTGGGTCTTCTGGGCCCCTCCGGCTGCGGCAAGACCACCCTGCTTCGTCTGATCGCCGGCTTCGAGCGACCCAGCCGGGGGCGGCTGAGCCTGGCCGGGCGGGATGTGGCCGGGCCCGGGCGTTGGCTGGAGCCGGAACGGCGCCGGGTGGGCATGGTGTTTCAGGACTACGCACTGTTCCCCCATCTCGATGCCTGGCACAACGCCTGCTTTGGTCTGAAGCGTGGCCAGGACAGCAGCCGGGTGGCCTGGCTGCTGGAGCTGCTGGGCCTGGCGGGTCTGGAACGGCGGTACCCCCATGAGCTCTCCGGCGGCCAGCGTCAGCGGCTGGCACTGGCACGGGCCCTGGCTCCGAGCCCCTCGGTGGTCCTGCTCGACGAACCCTTCTCCAACCTCGATGTGGAGGTGAGGCTGCGGCTGCGCAGTGAGCTGCCGGCGGTGCTCAGCCAATGCGGCGCCAGCGGCCTGATCGTCACCCACGATCCAGAGGAGGCCCTGGCGATCTGCGACCGCGTCGCCGTGCTCCGCGAGGGCGAGCTGCATCAGTGCGCCTCGCCGCGCGAGCTGGTGGAGCGTCCCGCCACAGCGTTTGTCGGCCGGTTCGTGCAGCAGGGCAACCTGCTGCCGGCGGAGGTCTGCGCCGATGGGGTCCACACCCCCCTTGGGCGGCTGGACGCGCTGGAAGCCTGCGGAAGCTCCGAGGAGGCCCCCTGCCAAGTGCTGATCAGCCCGCACGCCCTCAGCTTCCACCCCGATCCGACCGGGGACGCCTGGGTGTTGGGGCGGGAATTTCTGGGCCGCCAGTGGCTGTATCTGGTGGGCTGCCAGCGCGGCGGCCACGACCTGCAGCTGCGCTTGCGGCTGCCGCTGGCAGACGACTACCCCCGCGGCCAGCGGGGCCGGCTGGCACTGGTGCCCGGCGAGCGGGCTCGCCTGTTCCCGACAGGCACCGATCTCAGCGTGGTCTGATCGGGTTCACCCCTTGCTGATCCGGGCGCCGCGACAGCCGATGCGGCTCACCACTGATCCTTGCTGCGCCGCAGGCGGGCCAGCTCGCCGGCATCGGCGGCCCGCAGAAACAGGTTGCTGCGACGCTCGGCAGCAATCGTGCTCGGGACGGAGGGACGGCCTGAGGCCCGCAGCAGCCGCACCGCCTCCAGCTGGTCGGCGATCGCGGCATCTGCGGGAGCCTCGGCATGAGCCCAGGCCAGGTTGCTCTCGCTGTATTCATGAGCGCACCACACCAGGGTGGGCTCCGGCAGAGCGGCCAGGCTCTGCAACGACGCAAACATCTGCTCCGCCGTGCCCTCAAACAGTCGGCCGCAGCCACCCACGAACAGCGTGTCGCCGCAGAAGAGATGGCCACTGACGGGCAGCCAGTAGGCGATGTGGGCACGGGTGTGACCGGGCACGGCGAGCACCTGCACGGGCTCGCCTAGCACCATGAAGCCATCGCCTCCGGATACGCCGCGGGTCTGCAACGGAATGCGCTCGCGGTCTGCCGAGGCCGCGATCACCGCAGCGTCCGGCCATCGCGCCAGCAGGCCGGGGGTGCCGCCGATGTGATCGCTGTGGTGATGGGTCTGCAGGATCGCCTCCAGCTCCAGCCCCCGCTCCGCCAGGGCCGCCGTCACAGGATCAGCCACCGCCGGATCGACCACAGCCGCACGGCCGGCCCGCTCGATCACCATCACGTAGTTGTCCCGCAACACCGGCATCAGCCACACCTGCAGGGCGGACGGATCGGCGACGGCGGTACGCGTCTTGTTCATCGTTAAAGTCCGCTCTGCGGCTGAGCACCATGATCCCCGCCGGAGACCCGTCATGAGCGGGCCCGTGACGATTGCCCTGGCCAAGGGCGCCCTGCTGAAGGACAGCGTGGCCCGGTTCACCGCCGCTGGGCTTGACTTCCAGGCTGTGCTCGACCCCGGCAACCGCCTGCTGATGGTGCCCAGTGCCTGCGGGCGCGCCCGGGCCCTGCTGGTGCGCAATGCCGATGTGCCCGTCTACGTGGCCTATGGCCAGGCTCAGCTTGGGGTGGTGGGCTACGACGTACTGCGCGAGCATCAGTTGCCGGTGGCCGAGCTGGTGGATCTCGGTTTCGGCGGCTGCAGGATGAGCGTGGCGGTGAAAGCCAGCAGTCCCTACAGGCGCGCCGCCGACCTGCCGGCCCACTGCCGCATTGCCAGCAAGTTCACCCGCTGCGCCGAGGAGTTCTTCGACGCGCTCGATCTGCCGATGGAGCTGATCCACCTGGCCGGATCGGTGGAGCTCGGCCCGATCACGGGCATGAGTGAAGCGATCGTGGATCTGGTTGCCACCGGCCGCACCCTGCGTGAGAACGGCCTGATCGCCATCGAGGATCTGTTTCATTCCACCGCCCGGCTGGTGGGCCACCCCCTGGCCCTGCGCCTCGACGACGGCGTGCTGCAGAACATCATCGACAGCGTTGCCAGCGCTCCGGCGCCCGTCTCCTGATGGCCAGGCTCGACCGCCAGCGCCTGGCCCGTCTACTCCCCTACCTCGGCCGCGACCGTCGTCGCCTGATCCTCTCGCTGGTGCTGCTGCTGCCGGTCGCAGGCGCTGCGGCGGTTCAGCCCCTGCTGGTGGGCCAGGCGATCGCCGTGCTGCGGGGCGAACCCACCCTGGCCTGGCTGCGGGCACTGCCCGAGGGCAGCGCCCTGCGCCTGCTCGTGCTCGCCCTGCTGGTGGCGGTGCTGGTGCGCCTCGCTCTGCAGGGGCTGCAGACCTACAACGTGCAGTCCGTCGGCCAGCGTCTCACCTCGCGCATCCGTGACGACCTCTTCGCCCATGCCATGGCGCTGTCGCTGCGGTTCCACGACCGCACCCCGGTCGGCAAGCTGCTCACCCGTCTCACCAGCGACGTCGACGCCCTGGCCGAGGTGTTCGGTAGCGGTGCGGTGGGCGTGCTGGCCGATCTGGTGACGCTGCTGGTGATCGCCGCGACGATGCTGGCGATCGAGTGGCGACTGGGCCTGCTGCTGCTCGCGTCCCAGGTGCCTGTGGTGATCGGCATGCTCTGGCTGCAGCGGCGCTATCGCCGCGCCAACTACCGGGTGCGGGAGGAACTGAGCCAGCTCAATGCCGACCTGCAGGAGAACCTCCAGGGTCTGGAGGTGGTGCAGATGTTCCGGCGAGAGAAAGAGAACAGCGCCCGGTTCGCCGCCACCACAGACCAATACCGCCGGGCTGTGACCGGCACAATCCTCTACGAGAGTGCCATCTCGGCCTTCATCGAATGGGTGGCCCTGCTGGCGGTGGCCGCCGTGCTCGCCCTCGGCGGCACGATGGTCACGACCGGCGCCCTCGGCCTGGGCACCCTCACCACCTTCATCCTGTTCTCGCAGCGACTGTTCGACCCACTGCGCCAGCTGGCGGAACGCTTCACGCAGATCCAGGGGGGACTGACGGCGGTGGAGAGGATCGGCGAGCTGCTCGAACAGCCGATCGAGATCGCAGACCTGCCTGCCAGCGAGCGTTCCAGCGCCGCCATGCGGGTGGCCGAGGCATCCCGCAGCGCCGGCGAAGTGGTGTTCGAAGGAGTCTGCTTCGCCTACCGGCCCGACGAACCGATCCTCACGGACCTTTCCTTCCAGATCAGCCCCGGCGAACACGTTGCTCTGGTGGGCCCTACAGGCTCGGGCAAGACTACGGTGATCCGCCTGCTCTGCCGCCTCTATGAACCCCAGGCCGGCCGGATCCTGCTCGATGGAGTGGACATCCGCGAACTGCCGCTGGCCACCCTGCGCCGGCGCCTGGGAGTGGTTCTGCAGGACACCTTCCTGTTCAGCGGCAGCGTTGCCGACAACCTGCGCCTGGATGCCCCCATTCCACCGGCGGAACTGGAGGCCATGACCACCGGTCTGGGCCTGGCCGGGCTGATCTCGCGCCTGCCCGCCGGGCTGGCGAGTGAGCTGCGGGAACGGGGCGGCAATCTGTCATCCGGCGAGCGCCAGTTGCTGGCGGTGGCCCGGGTGGCGATCCGCGACCCATCGGTGCTGGTGATGGACGAAGCCACGGCCTTTCTTGATCCGGCCACGGAAGCCACATTGCAGCGGGATCTCGATCGATTGCTGCAGCAGCGCACCGCCATCGTGATCGCCCACCGGCTCGCGACGGTGGAGGCCGCCGATCGCATCCTGGTGCTGCGCAAGGGGCGACTGGTGGAACAGGGCAGTCACAGGGAACTGCGAGCCGGTGGGGGGCTTTACGCCCGATTGGCGGAACTCCAGGAGCTTGGGTTGGCGGCGCTCTGAGCCACCCCGTCCCCGCAGCTGAGCTGGTCGAGCCAGGGCAGCATCAGAGCGGCAAGGTCGGCAGGCATCTGCCGCATCGGCAGATGCCCGGCGCTTGCCAACACGCTCATCGCATGCCGCGGCGCATAACCGGCCAGATGACGCACATAACGCGGGGCCATCACCGTGTCGCGGCCACCGGCAATCCAGAGGCTGGGCACCTGCAATGAGGCGGTGAGCCGGGGCAACTGCTGCACGGCCTCGCGACGCATGCTGCTGGCCAGCAGCCCAAGAGCAGCCCGCTCCTCCGCGACGAGCGGGCTGCGAACGGCGGCCATGGCAGGCAGCTGAGCCAGCCAGCGGGGCCGCCAACGCACAAAGGCGGCCCCACCCCGTCGCACCTGCCGGAAGGGGCGTGGCTGATACACCCCACCCCCCACGGCGATCTGCACCAGCCCAGCCAGACGACAGCGGCTGGCCAGCAATGGGGCGGCATGCAAGGCGACGCTGCCCCCAAGCGAATGGCCGATCAGAACCACCTGGCGGCCATCCGGCAAGCGCAGCTCACACTGGTCGGCCAGCCAGCGGCCGTAGGAGGCCAGGTTTGGAGCCAGGCCCCGTGGACGTTCAAGGCCACCGAAGCCCGGCAGATCTGGAGCCCAGACCTCCCAGTCCGGCCCGAGCGCCGCGATCAGAGGCTGCCAGAGCCTGCCAGCGAGCAGCCAACCGTGCAGGGCCACCAGCAGCGGGCGCTGGGCCGCGATCGGGCCGACGGGTAGGACGCGCAGATTGCTGGTCATCAGGCAGGATCGTGGCATCTCGTCTCCCCCTGTGCGTGCCTGCGGTCGAAGGCCTCACCGATCTCTACGGACAGCGGCACCGCTGTTGTGACGTGCCGTCTGCCTCCGTGGAGCTGGTGCTGAGCTGTGAGCGGGAGATCGACCTGATCGAACTCGAGCAGCTGTGTGATGCGGTGGGCTGGAGCCGCCGCCCCCTGCGCCGGGTGCGCAAGGCCCTCCAGCACAGCCTGCTGCGCGTGGGGCTCTGGCGTCATGATCCCCGTCTGCCGAAGCTGGTGGGCTTCGCGCGCTGCACCGGCGACGGTGTGGTGGAGGCGACGGTTTGGGATGTGGCGGTGCATCCCCATTACCAGGGGGCAGGGCTGGGCAAGGCGCTGATGCTGTATGTGCTCGATCAACTCCGCAGCATGGAGGTGGAGCGGGTAAGCCTGTTCGCCGACCCAGGAGTGGTGGCGTTCTATGAGGCCCAGGGTTGGGATCTGGAGCCTCACGACCGCCGCTGCGCCTTCTGGTATGCCCCCTGATCAGCACAGCGGTCGTAATAGCGACGAACCAGCTCCTCGGCCGGCACGCCGCGGTGCCAGGCACGTCGCAGCTCCAGGTTAGCCAGGGTGGTCTGCCAGACCCCCCTGCGGCGCCAACGCCGACCGTCCACCCGTAGAGCCAGGTGCAGGCTGCGCAAGCGGGCCAGCCGGCTCAACCGCTCCACCAGGTCGAGGTCCTCCATCAGCGGCAGAGGGCGAATACCACCGATGGCCCGGTAGAGATCCAGTTGCAGGAGCAGCCCCTGGTCGCCGTAAGGGCGCTGGCACCAGCGGCTGCGCAGCCGCACCGACAGCTCCACAAGCCGCAGGGCTGGATCAGGGGCAGCGATCGCCAGCTCGAAGTACCAGGCGCAGGGATGGCGACTGCAGGCGGCGATGGCGCGCTCCAGTCGCAGGGCCCAACCGCGCGGCAGGCTGGTGTCGGCATGAAGCAGCAACAACCAAGGGGAGAGCACCAGCGAGGCGCCGCAGGCAAACTGGTGCCCACGACCCGGTGACGTGCGCACCACGGTCGCTCCAGCCAGGGCGGCGACCAGGGGGGTGGCATCGCTGCTGTCACCATCCACCACCAGCACCTCCCGGATCAGAACGGGAGCGGCTGCCAACTGGGCTAGCAGGGCAGGCAGCCGGTCCGCCTCGTTCCGTGCCGCAATTACCACCGACAGCGGCGGTGGTGCTGATTGGTCCATCGCCATCACCGATCCAGCGCCATCCCCATCAACGCCAGCGCCGCAGATCGCACGGGCGGTCGAGGTCCTGGCGGCAGGCGAGGCGCCGGGGCACCAACCCCAACGAGGAAGCCGCCTGCTCGGTCTGCTGCAGAACCTGGTCACTGCCCCAGGCGATGCCGCTGAACAGAGCCGGATGGTTGCCGGTCAGGCCGATCAGCCAGTAGCCACCATCACAGGCTGGTCCGAGCACCAGGTCGCAGCGCTCCAGCGCATCGAAGGCCTGCAGCAGATCAGCGGCGCAGAGGTCGGGCAGATCGCTGCCCACCAGCACAACCCGACCGGCTTCCTCCCGCAGCGCGCGCAGCAGCTGGCGCTGCAGTCGCAGGCCCAGCCCGCCCTGCCCCTGGGTGACGATCCGATCGCAGCCGAGACGGGGCCGCCAACGCTCGGCCGCCACCAGACCGATTCCGGCCACGGCGACCACCACCGTCAGAGCAAGGCTGGCACGGGCCTCAGCAGCCACCACCAGGGTGTGCTCGATGAGGCGCTGTTGCACTGCAGCGGCACGGGTGACACCGATGCCGCCAGCGAGGCGGGTCTTGCAGCGGCCAGGCACCGGCCAACGGGCCATCACCACCAGTTGAGCACCCTGCGACAGACCGGCAGGGGCAGGCCGCCTGCCCAGCATCGTTCAGTCCTGGCGTGGGAGTTCGGCCGGCTGAAGGTTCAGCGTGCTGCTGGCAGGGCCACGCCGCACCAGCACGGCCAGGGGGGCACCCACCTTCGCCTGATCGACCGCCAGCTGTACCTCGGAAGGATTCTTCACCGGCCGGCCACCCACCTGCTCGATCAGATCGCAGGGGCGCAAGCCGCCGCGGGCTGCCGGGCTGCCGCCCATCACGTCCACCACCACCACACCATTGACCTCAGGCAGGTTGCACTGGTCGGTGCTGGCATTGATCTCCCGGGCCAGCTGGGGCGTGATCGCCTGCAGGCGAACGCCGATGTAAGGGTGGCTGGCGTAGCCCCGCTCCAGGATCTGGGCGGCGATCTGGCGGGCCACATTGATCGGGATCGCGAAGCTAAGGCCAGCGCCCGGGGCCTGGCGAATCGCTGTGTTGATGCCGATCACCTGGCCGCGATCGTTGATCAGCGGCCCGCCGCTGTTGCCGGGATTGACCGCTGCATCGGTCTGGATGTAAGGCACCCGCTGGCCCTCACCCACTGCATTCGTGCGCTCGATCGCACTGATGATTCCTGCGGTGACGGTGTTATCGAGGCCGAGCGGATTGCCGATGGCGATCGCCGACTCGCCGGGACGCACCCGGGCTGAATCACCAAGCGGAGCCACGGGCAGCTTGCTGGCCACCACCTTCACCACCGCCACATCAGTGAGGGGATCAGCGCCCAGCACCTTGCCGCTGAAGCTGCGGCCATCGGGGAGCGTCACGCTCACATCACTGGCGCCGTCGACCACATGGGCGTTCGTGAGGATCACGCCATCGGAGCGGGTGATCACACCCGAACCCTGCCCCTGCTGCTGCTGGATCGCCGGACCCCGGCCGAACAATCCGCCAAGCGGATTGATCACCCGCTTGGTCGCATCGATGCGCACCACGGCGGGACCCACCTTCTCCACCGCATCGACGATCACGTTTCTTGCGCTGCCGGGCAGAGCAGGGGCGGGCACAGCGTCGCTGATCCGCACGGGCGGCTCCGCAGCCGAACGGCCCGGCAGCCGGGGCAGTTGCCCGTCGCAGCCCGCCAGGGTCGCCGCAACGGCGAGAACACCGGCCAGTGCTGTGGTGTTGAGGCGTACGGGGCGCGGCATGGAGCGAAGGTGCGAACCGGATGGTGATCCGCTTCATTAAAGACTGCCCGGCGGGCTGCCTCTGCGTAGATTCATCGGCCTTGGGTGAGGCAGTCGGTGCAGCAGGCCAACCAGCCGACAGATGCCGACCAGCTCTGGCGCATGGTGCAGGAAGCACTTCAAGCCAATCTCAGCAAGCCCACCTTTGAGACCTGGATCCGTCCCGCGCGTTGTCTGAGCTTCGATGGCCAGAGGCTGGAGCTTGAAGCACCCAACAGCTTCGCCAGCGGCTGGCTGCGCAAGAACTACCTCGACACCATCGGAGCGGTGGCGACCGAGATCGTGGGCCAGCCGGTGGCTGTGGTGGTGGCCAGCCCGGCCGGCGATGAGCAGCTGCCCTCCCCGTCTCAGAGTCTGAATGGAGCCGGGGAGAGCAGAGCGAACCTGGCGCCGGCGCCAGGCCTGCCGATCAGCCCGGCTGGCGCCAGCCCCGCCAGCCGCCAACCCGGCAGTGGCCTCAACCCCCGCTACGTGTTTGAACGGTTTGTTGTGGGCCCCAACAGCCGCATGGCCCACGCGGCGTCCCTGGCGGTGGCCGAGGCGCCTGGTCGTGAATTCAACCCGCTGTTCATCTGCGGCGGCGTCGGTCTGGGCAAGACCCACCTGATGCAGGCGATCGGCCACTACCGGCTGGAGATCGACCCGCGAGCCCGGGTCTTCTACGTGAGCACCGAAACCTTCACCAACGACCTGATTCAAGCGATCCGCAAAGACGGCATGCAGGCTTTCCGCGACCGCTATCGCGCCGCCGATCTGATCCTTGTGGATGACATCCAATTCATCGAAGGCAAGGAATACACCCAGGAGGAGTTCTTCCACACCTTCAACGCCCTGCACGAGGCAGGCCGACAGATCGTGATCGCCTCCGACCGCCCCCCCAGCCAGATCCCGCGCCTGCAGGAGCGACTGATCTCGCGCTTCTCGATGGGTCTGATCGCCGACATCCAGGCGCCCGACCTGGAAACGCGCATGGCGATCCTGCACAAGAAAGCGGAGCAGGAGCAGATGAGCCTGCCGCGGGATCTGATCCAGTTCATCGCGGGGCGCTTCACCTCCAACATCCGCGAACTGGAGGGTGCCCTCACTCGGGCTGTGGCGTTCGTGTCGATCACCGGGCTGCCGATGACGGTTGACTCGGTGGCGCCGATGCTCGATCCAAGCGGGGGCGACGTGGATGTGAAGCCCGAGCAGGTGGTGGAGAAGGTGGCCGAGGTGTTTGGCGTGGGAGCCGATGAAATGCGCAGCGCCAGCCGCAAACGAGCGGTGAGCCAGGCGCGCCAGGTGGGCATGTACCTGATGCGCCAGAGCACCGATCTATCGCTGCCGCGCATCGGGGAGGTGTTCGGCGGTAAAGACCACTCCACGGTGATGTACGCCGTGGAGCAGACCGAAAAGAAGCTGAACAGCGATCCCGTGCTGGCCCGTCAGGTGCAGCAGGTGCGCGATCTACTGCAGATCGATTCACGCTCCCGCAAGCGGCGCTGACGGCTGACGGTCAGTTACAGCCCTGCACAGAGATGCGGTAGCTGAAACCGAGGGCGCCGGGGTCGTTGCTGGCCCCGACCTTGAAGCTGATCTGACTGGTCTGCTTGCCGGGAACCGCTTGATACGGGCCAAACTCCCGGCCGGTGCCAATCGGCGGGCTCATCATCACGTTGAAGAGCTGAAGGTTGGTGCCATCGGAGAATTTCATGAACCCTTCAACCGGGTACTGAGCCTTCGGATCCGAGGAATTGGCCGTGAAGAAGTATTTGAAGGTGGCATAGGGCCGATCCACAATGAAGTCGGTCCACCAGTTGGTCTGGCCGATCAACTTGCCCCGGCCCACAGTTTTGGCGACGATCGGGGTCATGCCATTGCCGCCGATCGGTTGCAGAAACACGCATTTGGGCTGGGGCTGAGCCTCCACCGAAGCGGGGGCGAACAGGGGAGCGGCTACGCAGCCAAGGCCGCAGCTAAGCGAAAGGGTGAGCAGTTGACGAAGCATGGACGGGGAAGACTTGCGAACCGAATTTAGGTGAGCGGCAGGGACGGATCCAGCCCCTCCAGTTCTCCCTGAAACACCCGACTGGCAGTGATGTCCTCGGCTTCGATCGTCATCAGATCGGTCTTACTCACGGGTCGACCGATGTGGCTGAACAGACGGTTGGCCTGCCGCATGCGGGCTCGATCGATGGCGTTGCGGATCGATCGGGCATTGGCGAAGAACGGCAGCTGCATCCGCTTGACGATGTATTCAGCGAAGGCGGCGGTGGCCTCGCCGCTGAAACGGTAGTTCTCAGCAGCGAGGATCAACTGAGCGATCGCCAACAATTCAGTGGCGCTATAATCGGGGAAATCGATGTGATTGGCCACGCGCGAGGAAAGACCAGGATTACTCTGATAGAAAATATCCATTCGTTCTTTATAGCCGGCAAAGATTACAACCAGGTCATCGCGACTTTCTTCCATAACCTGCAAAAGGATTTCGATCGCTTCGGCGCCGTAATCTCGCTCATTCTCAGGTCGATAGAGATAATAGGCTTCATCAATAAATAACACGCCGCCCATCGCTTTCTTGAGAATCTCCCGCGTCTTAGGAGCAGTATGGCCAATGTACTGACCAACGAGATCATCGCGGGTAGCAGTGACCACATGACCCTTCCGCACATAACCGAGGCCGTGCAGGATGCGACTCATCCGTGCCGCCACGGTTGTCTTGCCGGTACCAGGCCTGCCGGTGAACGACATATGCAAGCTGGGTGGTGTCGTCTGCAGGCCGACCTGCAGTCGAGCCCTATTCACAACCAGTAATGCAGCGATCTCACGAATTCGCGCCTTGACCGGCTTGAGCCCAATCAGTTCTCGGTCAAGTTGATCGAGCATCACCTGCATGCCGGCGCCTTCATAGGCCTGACGCAGATCAACCAGGTCTTCAGCCTGAACCACCAAATCGGCAGGGCCGAGGCTGTCCATCATTCAGAGAAGCGCGTCGATGGCACTGGCGAATGCACGCTCTGCAGCGCCGAGAAGTTGTTCATGGGCATCGGCACGCAGGGTGAGGTTCACGTAGGTACGGCCGAAACTGATGTCTGGAAAGCGCTGCTCAGCCTCGCAGAGATCATTTAACCGCTCCAGAAAATCGCGAGTAGCTGCGTAGGTCTCGAACTCGATGCGGCGCTCCAGCCACTGGGGCTGATCGGCCTTTGGGCGCGCTGTCCAGGACTGCTCCATTCTTAGACTTTAAGCCAGCGGTGGTGACGCACTGTCGTGCAGGCAATCGGTGCGGGCAACGCTGAGGCGCGCCGCCCAGGCATCGGCATAGGCCCGATTCGCTTGCTGTTCGGTGGGATCTGCGGTGTCGAGAGGGTGTGGCATGGTGCCATTGATGGCCGCGTTGGTGACGCAGAACATCGCCTTCTGGAAGCTGCAGCAGATCTTCACGTGAACGTCCCCCTCACCGCGGCTGCTCTGCCGATACCGCTGATGCAGAGTCTCTGGAAGATGGCGGTACATGTCCTGCATCAGCAGGCTGGGGGGAATGCCGGCGCCCATCGTGGGCAGCGGATCGGCGTAGAGGGCTCCGTAGGCAAAGCGCCCCTGGTCCTGTGAAATCTGCTGAGCTTGGGCGTTGAAGCTAACGGTTCCAAAGAAGGGCGTGCCACGAAGAAAAACCGCCTCCACATAGGGCACAGCCACATCGACCAGAAAGGTGAGCCCGGCCTCTGGAGGCAACACCCAGCAAGGCTCACCGTCAATCGGCACGCCGTAGGTAATCGGCTGAGCGGCCGCAGCCACCAGTCCACCCTTGATGAACTCCACCACGGCGGCAATCGAATCGACCCGCCCCTCGCGTTCAGCGCGGGCAAGGTCGAGGAACAGATCGCTCATCACCCGCCAGAACTGGCCAAGGGCATGCACGGTGGCGGCGGTACGGATCAGTTCCGGCAGGAAGCTTGGGGCCAGGGGATGGAGCAGGGCAAGAAGTGGATCACGGCGGCGTTTGCGGGTGATGATCGCGGCGCAGCGCTGCTGGAAGTCGGCTGAATCGAGGTAGGCATCTAGGCCACCGGTACCATGCCAGAGCATGGTTTTCATGCAGTACTCGGCATACTCAAAGTTGATGCGATCATGATTGAGATGTCGCCAGATCCTGCCAAGATTCAGATCGCCATCGAAATATTTGAATACCGGCAGAGGGTTGAGGAACTGCTGCTCAGCCTGAAAAATTAGATTGACACTGTAAGCATCGAGAACCTCGCCATAACTCTCAAGCACACCGACCACCTCCAGGAGATGGTCGGCCGATTCATGCAGCAGGGTCTGGCCACCCAACAACTGCGCCGCGATCTCCACCGCACTGGGCATGCCACCAGAACGCACCAGATCAGACGAGATCACGGCCATCAGCTCACACCTCCCTGAGTGATTAAAGCCAGCACAACCGGTAGCTGGGCCATAGCGGTGGTGGTGGCCTCGCTGATCTCGCCGAGCACCGACGGCAACAGACCTAGCACCACGACGGAAGCTGCCAGTGCGATGGCAGGGATGGTCTCTCGCGGTGCCACCGGCGCCAGCTGCACATCCAGGCGGCTGTGGCGCAGAGGATCGAGCACCGGCGTGATCGCCAAACGGCCGAAGAAGGCACGGTTCACTAGCAGCAGGAAGTACACCGCTGTCAGCCCCGAGCCCACCATGCACAGGAGCGTGGCGAGAGGATAGGCGTTGAGGCTGCCACGAAACACCAGAAACTCGGCGATGAAACCGGCCATACCAGGGAGACCAGCACTGGCCATCACCCCGAGGATCATCAGGCTGCCGGTGAGGGGCAGACCGCGCTGGGGGTTGAGCAGACCGTGGAGCACATCGAGTTCGCGGGTGCCGGTCTTGCGGTACACGATCCCGACCAACAGAAACAGGAGCGCCGAGATCAGGCCATGGGTGACCATCTGAAACTCGGCACCAAGCAGGGCAACCGGAGTGGCCGCGGCGGCCGCCAGCAGCACGTAGCCCATATGCCCAACCGAGCTGTAGGCCACCATCCGCTTCATGTCACGCTGCGCAATAGCCGCCAGCGAACCGAACACCACCGAAACAGCCGCCCAGATCGCCAAACCTGGAGCCAGCCGGGCCCAGGCTTCCGGGAACAGACCGAGGCCGAAACGCAGCAAGCCATAGGTACCGAGTTTGAGCAGGACGCCAGCCAGCAATACTGAAACAGGCGTGGAGGCCTGGGTGTGGGCATCGGGTAGCCAGGTGTGAAACGGCACAAGTGGCATCTTGATCCCGAAGCCCACCAGCAGAGCCCCGAGCAGAACAAGCTGGGTGCCGACGGCAAGGCGGTCACTGCTCACGGGTGTGAGGCTGAAATCAACGGTGCCGGTGAACAGAGCCAGGCCCAGAAAAGCACCAAGGATCAGCATGCCGGAAACAGCCGTGAAGATCAGAAACTTAGTGGCTGCGTAGGTGCGATTCGACCCTCCCCAGATGGAGATCAGCAGCCACAGTGGAATCAGTTCAAGCTCATAGAACAGGAAGAACAGCAGCAAGTTGTCCGCGAGGAAAGCCCCGTTCACGGCGGCACTGATCAACAGCAGCAGCGAGAAGTAAATGCGCGGCCGGCGGCTGAACTCACGGGTGCAGACCACAGAAACCAAGGTGAGCGCACCATTGAGCAAGACCAGCGGCAAGGAGAGGCCATCCACACCAAGGTTGTAATCAAGACCGATGCCAGGCACCCAGTGGTGGAGCTCCCGCAGCTGCATGCCGCTCTGCTGAGGATCGAAGACGAGCCACACCAGCGCGCTGAGCAGCAGCTGGAGCAGCAGAGCGGCGATGGCCACCGTGCGCACACGGCCTGGGGCAGGATCACCGGGCCAGACAAGAATCAGCAGGCTTCCCAGCAAAGGCACCGCCAGCAGCAGCGACAGCAGGGGAAGCTGGCTGAACGAGGCATGAAGGTCTGCCGCGATCAGCAGGGCAGGTTCATGGACCATCACAGCACCCCCGGAATGCCAAGCCAGCTGAGCGCCATCAGCAACAGCACGATCGCCACGATCACAGTGAGCACATAGCTCTGAAGCTGGCCGCTCACGCTGAGCTTCAGATTGTCGGCGCTCTGCAGAGACAGCCGGCCGATGCCGTCCACCACCCCATTCACCAACCGCCGGTCTAGCCAGTTGGCAAGGCGCGCCAGAGCAGCCACCCAGGCCACAATCGTCAGCTGATAAACCCTTTCGGTGTAGAAATCCTGCGAAAGCAGATCCTGCAGGGAGCGGAACGGCCGGGCGATGGAACGGGAGCGGAACTGATCGAGGGGAATCAGCGCGCCGATAGCGACCCCCGCCCCGCCGCTGAGTGCCACGAGCCCTGCCACCATCAGGGGGAAGGCGGCGATGCCAGGCACGGGATCAATGCGCTGCATCAACAGGGGCATCAGCAGCACCACCACGGTGAGGCTCACCATCGGCAGGGCCATCAGCCAGTTCACCTCAGGGCAACGGCGGGTCTTCGGCAGGGGTGAACCCAGGAACAAGGCTCGGAACACGCGGGTGAGATTGAGGGCCGTGAGCAGGTTCGTCAGCAGAAAGACGGCCGCAAACAATGGCGCGCGGCTCTGGAGAGCAGACACCATCTGGCCAAAACACCAGAAGCAGCCAAGCGGCAGCAGACCGGTGAGGCCGGCTGCAGCGACCAGGTAGGCGCTGAGGGTGGCGGGCATGCGGCGACCGATGCCGCTCATCTCTGTGAGGTCCTGACAGTTGGTGGTGGCGATCACACTGCCCACGCTCATGAACAGCAGGGCCTTGGCCAGGCCATGGCAGAGCAGCAGCAACAGGGCGATACCGGGCTGCTGCAAAGCGATGGCCACAAACACCAGACCGAGATAGGAGGTAGTGGAATAAGAGAACGCCCGTTTGAGATCAACCTGGCCAAGCGCCACAAGCGCGCCGGCAATGGCACTGATGGTGCCGACCACCAGCAGCACATCGTTGGCGATCGGTGCCAGCTGCAACAGAGGCATCAGTTTCATCAGCACCAGCGCCCCAGCCGTCACCACCACCGAATTGCGGAGAATGGAAGCGGGATTGGGTCCCTCCATCGCCTCATCCAGCCAGAGATGCATCGGAAACTGAGCACACTTTCCCATCGGCCCGGCGATCAGGCCAAGTCCCAACAAAGTGCCGGCAAGCGGGCCCACCGTGCTGTGCTGCCGGGCATCGGCAGCCCAGCTGTAGAGATCGGTGAACTCCATCGAGCCCGACCAGGTAGCCAGAGCGACAACGCTCATCAAGAGCAACACATCTCCAACCCGTTTCGTCAGGAAGGCATCGCGCGCGGCGGTGACCACGAGAGGCTGGGCATACCAGAAACCCACCAGTAAATAGGTGGAAAGGGTGAGCATCTCCAGCAGGAAGTAGCTGAAAAACAGGTTGCTGCTCAGCACCACTCCTGCCAAGGCTCCTTCAAAAAAGCCCAGCAGGCCATAGAACCGTGCCAGGGACCATTCCTTGTCGAGATAGCCAAGAGCAAAGACCTGCGCCACCAGGCTCATGAAAGTCACAAGCTCTAGGGCCGCCAGGCTGGTGAGCGATAGATCAAGGCCGATCCGCAGCGTCAGATCGGCCACCGAAAACCAGGGGATGCTGATGTGGTGGGGACCGCTCAGCCACACGTCGCGGATTGCCAGGCTGCCATGCAGCACCGCCAGCAGGGTGACGAGGATGTTGAGGTAAGCCGCAGGTCTTTGACCGTTGCGGGGAAAGCACCGGCAGGCCCATGGGAGCGCCATGACCATGCCGCTGAACCCGTAGAGGGGAATCAGCCAGGCCAGCTGGAGCGATAGGGGCAGGGAAGCGGCCAAGACGGACGGGGGATCGGCGGAGCTGGAGAGCCAGCGGATACAGCTGGAATAAGGAACTGGAATAAGGGGTATGCCTCGTTCCGGAGGCCTTCGGCGCAGGACTTTAGGCGCAAGCCTTCACTTCAGAACGTGGCGCGCTCGGGGAGTGCCCCATGGGAACGATCAAGGCTGGCCAGCCAGGCAGCCAGCACCTCGCCATGCTGCTGCTCTTCGCTCCAGAGCTGACGAAAAAAGGCCTCATGGTCGCTATCGCCAATAAGCAGGCAGAAGCGCACAGCTTCGGCGTAAAGATTAACCAGTTGCTCCTCCAGCACCAGATCGACCCGCAACAGGCCGGCCAGTGCAGGTGCATGGGCTGCAGGCTGCAGCTGGGATGCAGCCGGAACAAATCCGAGGGCGATCAGCCGTTGCACGATCGCCTCGGCATGATGCATCTCGGCCACGGTCTCCTCTCGGAATCGCTGAGCGGAGGACTGATCACCCCAGGCCGTCACCAGAGCGGCCTGGGTCATGTACTGCTGAACGGCGGTGAGCTCCAGGCTGAGAGCGCGACCGAGGAAACCCAGGACGCGCGGATGCACGGCGTCCATGGCGATCACAGTCGACGGTTGGCGCCAGTGATGTTGAGGGCGGGCTCCACCTCACCGTGGGGACGGGCAATGATGTGGGCAGCCACAAGCCCGTCACCGACCCGCTCGCAGGCGTCTGCACCGGCACGCACGGCGGCATTGACAGCACCGGTCTCACCTCTCACCATCACCGTCACATAACCACCGCCGACGAATTCGCGACAGACCAGGGTCACTTCCGCTGCCTTTGTCATAGCGTCAGCAGCCTCAATCGCCGGAACCAGTCCTCGGGTTTCGATCATCCCGAGAGCGATGCCACGCACCGGTGCAGGCAGCGCCGGCGTGGCACTGGTAGCAGAAGTCGGACGACCGCCGCCGGCACTGCGACCGGAGCCACGGTTGGAAGCGGTGGGGGTGCTGCTGGGGCGCGGTGTGCTGACAGCGGCGGCACGGCGCACCGGAGTGCTGGCCGTCGCAGTGGCGCGGCGGCTGGTGCTACTGCGGCTGGTGGTTGCAGGAAGGGCCTTGGCCGGGGTTGGGGAGGCACCCAGGGCTGACGTCTCGGATGTCGCAGCGGCAGGCGCTGGGGTTGGGCTGCTGGAGGAGGCGGAAGCGGCGCTGGATCCGGCGGGAGAGGAGGGAGTGGCCATGGGGATTGCGAAAGGGGGAGACGATGGATGCGGGGAGGTGAAACTCAGGGAGGGCTCAGCCATCGGGCTCCCAGAAATCAATGATCCCGCCGATGGTCAGATCCGTAAACACGTCTGGGTTGGGACAAGCCCAGCGCGCCGCTGAGCCACTGGCGGTGAAGACCCAGTTGCCGGGGGAGGCCCCGACCGGATCAACCGCAACGCTGAGCTTCCCTTTGGGATTGCGGAGTACCCGAAGATTGGAATGGTCAAGGCCCGAGACCCGCTGGGTGCAGACCAGGGAGGTGACGACCTGCATGATCTCCATCAACCAGGCCCCCCGGCGATGCGCGCTGCCTCAGCCTTGGCGGCTTCGGGATCCCAGTGATCAATGATCCCGACGATGGTGAGGTCACTCGGGTAGGACTTGCTGCCAGCCGCTTCCCGCGCAGCCGAACTGCCGACGCAGATCACCCAGTCACCAGGGATAGCACCGACAGCATCGACGGCCACTTTCTGGGTGCTGCCATCAAGCACGACCTGAAGATGCTTGTGCTCAAAGTCGGGGATGCGATTGGTGGAAACAAGCGGTTTCAGAACGCGGCAGATCAGCATCTCAATGACCTCCAGCGGATGGAAACGTGATGGTTGAACCTACCGTCTCAGCTGCGACGTGGCGGTCCTGATCACGAACGCTGACTAGGGCATGCAGCAATCCCTGATGACAGAGCTCGCTATAGCGAGCCTGGATGGCTGCCAACACCCGCTGACCATGGCTGAGGGCACGCTCGCGAGCACCGGGAACCTGGCCGTGATAATCAAAGCGGATCACGACCGGGATCGGCAGACCGCGCGCCACATTGAGGCCTTTGAAGATCTTCACACCAACATCGAGATCGGGTGCACCCTCCTCGACGGTATCGAGATGGGCGAAATAGGTGAGATTGCGCAAGTGGATCTCCTTGAATCCAAGACCGACACCAATGAATCGTTCCGCATGGCCTGCATCGGCATAGTGGCCGCTGTGGCGATCGCGCACATAGTCGATCTGGGAGATGTTGTTCTCCAGCAGCCTGCTCACCAACCGCACCATGCCGGGATCGGGACTCGAAGCAGCGGCCTGCTCCACCAGCTGAGCGATGCGGCTGCGCCCCTGCTCGACCGACAGATTTTGGGTGGCGCTGTAGACCTCCTGGGCATCGAGCCAGCGGTCGACTCTGGTGGATCCATCAAGCCCAGGCATGTGCACGCGGATGGCATCGGTATCGGTGTCGATGCCGAGCAAAAGCAGATCAACGGATGCTCCGCAACAGAAACTGTTCTGCACGGCCTGCTGAAAATCCTGCAGACGTGAGAGGCCGCAGCTTGCGGCGAGGGCGTCATCACTGCCATGGGCCGCACACCCCTCATGCTGGGGATCCCGGGAACTGAAGTGATACAGCACCACCTTGAGATAGCGGGTGTCGGCATGCGCCGGATTGGGGACCCCTTCCCGGTAGCGGCGATGCTCGGTGCGAACCCAGCGGTTGACCGTGTTCTCCACATCAAAGAGAGCACCGGCATGGGGACGTCTGCGCACCGAACTGAATGGCAAGCGAAGGCCATAGGCGATCACATGGGCCAGTCGTCCGTCTGCACAGGGGGTGATGTCGAACAGATGAAACCCGCACGCGAGCAGAAACGCATCAAACGACTCGGCGCTCTGGGAGCCTGGCCTGGCCGCCAGGGGGTCCTGGCAGAAAAAGTCAATGCTGGTCTGCTCATAAGCCTCGAACAAGCACCAGGCAAACAGGCTGCGCATGTCCAGCTGCTGCACCCAGGCCGTTTCCAGGATCGGCAGGGGGAGCTCGCACTCCAGTTCGGCACGGGCCATGGCCTGAGCCCGCTGCACGAAATCATCTTCATGCTGAAGTGCCGAGATGCGCTTCAGCACCGGCACGATTCGATCGAAGCGTTGCTTCACCGTCAGGTCGTAGGCCTGAAGAGCAGCGTTGGCAGCAGCGTCTGTAAGGGGATGGGTGACGGCAGGAGGACGGATGCGGGCGGGTAGGGAGATCTGTGAGGCAGTGGAGCTTGATGCAGAGGGGGCAGCTCTACGGCGACCGCGGGCAATGGGCTGTTGCGCTCCAGGACTGCCGGGGGCCAGGCTGCGGGCCTGCTGCATAGCGGAACGTGCCCGAGTGCCCCGCAGGGGCATGAGATCGTCCGGGCTGAGGGATGCGAAGCTATCGCCCTCCTGACCTGGGGTGGGTTCGGTCCCTGGACGGCGCCGCGGAGCGGTCGGTGCCAGGGGCCGCTGGTTCGCGGCCGAACGGAAGACCATGGCGATCAGCCGCGGGCTCCGCCGGACACTGTGATCAGCGAGCCAGCTGCGGTGTTGCCACTTGAGCCTGTGACGCGACTGACCGGTTCGGGCACCGACTCATTGCGCTTCGGCTGGTGGCCAGCCATGGCCGTCATCGGGCCCGGCCGTGTGGGATTGCGCCGACGAGCTGAGACACCTTCCGTACCGGTGACACGCTCGCCGCGGTCCCAGTCATCACCGGTGATTTTCAGACCCGCCGAGATGCCCTCACCAGTGACGCGCGACACAGGCCGACCATCTCCCTCGGGACTCAGCGGGGCTGGAGCGGTGGTGATCGGTCCGCGAGAAAGCTGGGCACCGCGACGATCGAAGCGGAACTGCTCCGTACCGGTCACCTTGCCGGAGGCCAGATCAAAGGGGCCGGTGATCCGTTGTCCTTCCTCATAGCTAGTGCCGGTGACACCACCCTGGCGCTCCCGTTCGGCCTGGGCAGACCGAGCAGGGGACTGGATGCTGAAGCGCTGCCAGGGCTGGCTGCCCTCCAGGGGTTGAGGGAAATCAGCGTCGTCAGCGCTGGCCGCACCGCAGGCAGCCCGCAGCTGGTCGGCACCCACATAAGGGGTCCCGGTGAGGGCCTCACAGGCACCGCGGTCGGCGCCAGTAAGGCTGCCGCCAATGCCGGGCTGGATGCCGCTCATCCGGCTTGCACCCTGGACGGGAGTGCGCTGACGGATCGCACGCACCGCAGGGGCAGGACACCAGTCGCTGGCCTGTTCGAGGCCGGCATAAGGGGTCCCGGTCACCACCTTGCAGGTGCCGGGCTCATCGCCGGTGACCTTCTCGGAGCGGCCAGTGCGCGTTCCACTTACCACCTGGGCGCGATTGGTGACGCTGAAACCCACTTTCGGTGCTTCAGCAGCAGGCTTGGTGCCACAAAAAGCGCCGTAATGATCCGAGCCGATGTACTCGTCACCGGTAACCAGCCGGCAGCTGCCGGGCTCGTCGCCCGTGACGCGCTGACTGCGCCCAACGGCAGTACCGGTTACACCGGTGCCACGCAATGTCTGACCGGTGGCCACCTTGGCCGGAGCCCGCCCAGCGGCTGGGGGCTCGGAACCGAGGTACTGATCACCGGTGAGCTGAAGCCCGGAACCCGGTTCATCGCCGGTGACCCGGCTGGATCGACCGACCATCACACCGGAGACAGCCTGGCCGCCAATGGTTTCGCTGCGCCCAACCTTGCGAGGCCCCTGACTGACGGTGCCGCAGTAGGCGGCGGACTGGTTAGCCGACACATACTCCGTGCCAGTGACGAGCTTGCAGGTACCGGGTTCATCGCCGGTCACCTTCTCAGAACGCCCAACCTCGTTGCCGGTGACCCGGTTGCCATGGCTGGTGGCCGTCTCGTGGACCTTCGCAGGTTGACGGCTGGGAGCCGATGTCTGACAGAAGGTCTGAAAGACTTCAGCCCCGAGATACTCAGTGCCGGTGATCGCTCTGCAGGTGGCGGACTCGTTACCGGTGGTCTTGGCGGAACGATTGGCCTGAGTGCCGGTGACGATTTGGCCTCCGCTGGTTTCACTGACACCCACTTTCCAGTGCGCATCCGCAGCCGCCTGCTGACGGGACCCATGACGATTAGGGCCGGAGGGGCGGGTGCCGCCGCTACGGGAGGAGCCGGCGCTGCCTACCTTGCTCTTGAGCTCGCGCAATTTCTGAGCCAATTCGCGGGTGGTTAGATCTGGATTGCCCTGACGGGCAACGGTCGCAGCCGCACTGCTGCTTGGCATGGCCGCTGACTTGCCGCGCTTGGAGAGCGCCTCGCGGCGAGCCAGCACCAGCGCACGGCTGGGGTTGTGCTGGGCGCTGCGCTTGGGCTTTCCGCGTCGTTCAACAGCAGACGATGACGGGGCGGACAAGCTCAAAGTGGCGTTGCGAGCTGATCCCGCCGTGTTCTGCTGACCGTTCTGTTGACACTGACAGCGGGCAGAGCTCGATGTGGCTGAAGCTTCCGGAAGCGGAGCGCGCCGGGCCGTATCGCGGGCTAGATCGGCGCGGTTGCGGTCCCGGGTGGTGTCGGCCCGCTTGCCAGCGCGGCTCAGGGCTTCTCGGCGAGCCAGCACCAGATCACGGCTCGGATTGCTGACGCGCTGGCCTGGACTGCGGCGACCGGTGCTGGCGCTGCCGCTGAGGGGCCTAGAGCCACTCAGACCACGGGCTGGGGCCAGACCACGGGCTGGGGCGAGACCAAGGGCTGGGGCGAGACCAAGGGCTGGGGCGGGAGCTGTAACAGTGGCCGTCACCGAGACCTGCGGTGCGTCGGCCACAGCAGTGGTGCGGGTCGGGCGGGCATCAGCGGCCCCCCGGACACGGCTCGCTCCTGATGTGAAGCGTCCAGCGGCCTGTTTGCCACCCGTGGTGAGGGCTCTGCGGCGCTCGAGCGCTGCTTCACGACTGGATGTGCTGGCCATGTCCGCCCGTCGAATGGAAACGTATTGGTGAATGGGCCCCAGTCGAGACCGGGACCCGTGATGTTCAGCCCTGCCAGAGGCGGGGTTGAACGGAATGTCTCGCTGGAAACGAGGACTCAGCGGCCCTCGAAAACCACGAAGCAGGCACCCTGGCTTTGGGTGTAAGCGTCATAACCGACTAGACGCACGTGGTGGTCGGGATAAGCGCGATGGCAGGACTCGAGCTCGTTCACGATCACGCTGAGGTCCTTCTCACCGAAGAAGGGCAGCTTCCAGAACGACCAATAGGTGGCCATGGAACGGCTGGGATGCACGTGCTCAACGAGCGGGCTCCAACCCTGGGCAATGATGTAAGCGATCTGGTCATAAATCTCGTCCTGGGTCATCGGCGGGAGGAAGCCGAAGGTCTCCAGGGTGGCGACTGTCTGATAGTCACCCACGGTGCTCTTGAAGGGCATGGGGATCCTGAGGGGGGATGGGATGGGGTGCCCGAACGACAAACGTGCGGGCTGCTTTCAAGGAACGGAGCTGGTGGAAACCGGACCATCAGCCGGCCAAAGACCAGGCGATGGATCCGGAACACACCTGTGCGGCCGATCAGTGCACGTCGAGTTTGTCGACGGTATCGAACTCGAACTTGATCTCCTTCCAGGTCTCGAGGGCGATGGCCAGCTCAGGGCTGTGCTTGGCGGCTTCCGTGAGGATGTCGCGGCCTTCCTTCTCGATCTCACGACCGGCATTGCGTGCCTTGACGCAGGCTTCGAGGGCAACGCGGTTGGCTGCCGCACCGGCTGCGGAACCCCAGGGGTGACCGTGGGTACCACCACCGAACTGGAGCACGGAGTCGTCGCCGAAGATCGCCACGAGAGCGGGCATGTGCCACACGTGGATACCACCGGAGGCAACGGCGAACACGCCGCCCATGGAGCCCCAGTCCTGGTCGAAGAAGTTGCCGCGGCTGCGATCTTCGGGAACGAAGGACTCGCGCAGCTGGTCGATGTAGCCCAGGGTTGACTGACGGTCGCCCTCAAGCTTGCCCACCACGGTGCCGGTGTGGAGCTGGTCACCACCGGAGAGGCGCAGGCACTTGGCCAGCACCCTGAAGTGGATGCCGTGCTTGGGGTGACGGTCGATCACCGCGTGCATGGCGCGGTGA
>JBBASO010000014.1:34671-43564 GCA_040399265.1 Prochlorococcaceae cyanobacterium | reverse complement strand
GGACCTCACCCTTATCAGGGGTGCGCTCTAACCACCTGAGCTAATGGCCCAGGAGTTGTTACCTCTCAGTAACAGCAGCTTCCGTCGCTCAACCATCCCATTCACAACACTTTCGTTGCTCCTGCAATCATTGATCTCTTTCGCTGCTATCCCTTTGGGGTGACCTAGACAAAGTTTAGGAACTGATCATTCTTCGCCAAACCGACTTTCCAAACCAGTCGCCTGGTTTATCATTGCCTCTTGGTTCTTAATGCTGAGGTACCGATCGACCTAAGGTGACAGGACTCTGGCTTAATTACTGATTGAATCAAGCATCAAAATCTCGTTTGTCTCCCTGTTAGGAGGTGATCCAGCCGCACCTTCCGGTACGGCTACCTTGTTACGACTTCACCCCAGTCATCAGCCCCACCTTCGACGTCCTCCTCCACAAGGGTTGGAGTAACGGCTTCGGGCGTGGCCAACTTCCATGGTGTGACGGGCGGTGTGTACAAGGCCCGGGAACGTATTCACCGCAGTATGCTGACCTGCGATTACTAGCGATTCCTCCTTCACGTAGGCGAGTTGCAGCCTACGATCTGAACTGAGCCACGGTTTATGGGATTTGCTAGCTCTCGCGAGTTTGCTGCCCTTTGTCCGTAGCATTGTAGTACGTGTGTAGCCCAGGATGTAAGGGGCATGATGACTTGACGTCATCCACACCTTCCTCCGGTTTATCACCGGCGGTCTCTCTAGAGTGCCCAACTGAATGCTGGCAACTAAAGACGTGGGTTGCGCTCGTTGCGGGACTTAACCCAACATCTCACGACACGAGCTGACGACAGCCATGCACCACCTGTCACTGCGCTCCCGAAGGCACTCCCAAGTTTCCAAGGGATTCGCAGGATGTCAAACCCTGGTAAGGTTCTTCGCGTTGCATCGAATTAAACCACATACTCCACCGCTTGTGCGGGCCCCCGTCAATTCCTTTGAGTTTCACACTTGCGTGCGTACTCCCCAGGCGGAACACTTAACGCGTTGGCTACGACACCGAGGGGGTCGATTCCCCCGACACCTAGTGTTCATCGTTTACGGCCAGGACTACAGGGGTATCTAATCCCTTTCGCTCCCCTGGCTTTCGTCCATGAGCGTCAGTTATGGCCCAGCAGAGCGCCTTCGCCACTGGTGTTCTTCCCGATATCTACGCATTTCACCGCTACACCGGGAATTCCCTCTGCCCCTACCACACTCAAGCCTCACAGTTTCCATTGCCGAAATGGAGTTGAGCTCCACGCTTTGACAACAGACTTATCAGGCCGCCTGCGGACGCTTTACGCCCAATAATTCCGGATAACGCTTGCCACTCCCGTATTACCGCGGCTGCTGGCACGGAATTAGCCGTGGCTTATTCCTCAAGTACCGTCAGATCTTCTTCCTTGAGAAAAGAGGTTTACAGCCCAGAGGCCTTCGTCCCTCACGCGGCGTTGCTCCGTCAGGCTTTCGCCCATTGCGGAAAATTCCCCACTGCTGCCTCCCGTAGGAGTCTGGGCCGTGTCTCAGTCCCAGTGTGGCTGATCATCCTCTCAGACCAGCTACTGATCGATGCCTTGGTAGGCTCTTACCCCACCAACTAGCTAATCAGACGCGAGCTCATCCTCAGGCGAATTTCGTTTCACCTCTCGGCATATGGGGTATTAGCGGCCGTTTCCAGCCGTTATCCCCCTCCTGAGGGCAGATTCTCACGCGTTACTCACCCGTCCGCCACTAACCCGAAGGTTCGTTCGACTTGCATGTGTTAAGCACGCCGCCAGCGTTCATCCTGAGCCAGGATCAAACTCTCCGTTGTAGTTTTAGTCCTCTTGAATACTTGGCTCTAACACCTCATACCCTCAACTAAAATTGCTCGTCACCCATCCTTCTCCCTCAGCTGTAAACATGAGCTCACTCGCATCGGTGGACAGTTGGAGCCACTCCCTCTGACAGAAGCGTTCTTAAGAGTGCAACACTTAAACCGTCTTCTCACATAACCTTGACAAGCATGCAAACATGTTTGTCAACCATGCAATCATTCATGCTTAAATATTGGCTTTCCCAGATCTCAGATCCGGTCGCATCGGCTTCGCATCGCTGCTAACGCCTCTGCTTTGTTCTTTTGACGGGACCTCACACCTTCACTGCTACTTCTGCCATCAACCTCTCAGCTCGCTCCTTGAACCTCGCGGCTCCAGTCGCTACCCCTCGGTTCATGACGCAGTGAAAGCGTCAGTTCCTAAACTTCTTGGATTGTCCAGGTTCAACTGCCTCCACCCCTCACCTCTCGGCCCAGGGCTCTCAGCAGCTCGTCGCCTTCTCGGCAACTCAGAAAACTTACATCACCGGCGGCTCTCGCCTCCTCGCTCTGCAAGCCGCGCTCGTCCTTCTGGATCTGCGCAGTCCAAAAACTTACCACAGTCTCCGATCTCCCTCAACCCACTGGCTGCAGTGCAGCGTTCCAGCACTGCAGTGCCGCTGTGCCGCGGTAGTGGCTGAGAACGTTCAAGGTGGCGGTGTCCAGCAGAAAGCGGCGTCCCTCCTGCGGCGGCAGATCGATCCAGCGGGCCACCAGCACCCGCAGCAGATGGCCATGGGCAAACAGCAGCGATGGGCCTGCAGCCCCGCGCAGCCGCGCCAGCACCCGGTCCACCCGCGTCCCGACCTGCTCAGGACTCTCCCCTTCCGGACAGCCATCGGTGAACACCTGCCATCCAGGCGCTTCAAGGTGGATCTGCTCGCTGGTGATGCCCTCGTAGGCCCCGTAGTTCCACTCCACCAGATCGGCCTCGATGCAGGCCTGATCAGCGAACCCCGCCAGTTCGCAGGTGCGCCGTGCCCGCTGCAGCGGACTGGTGAGCACCTGGGCAAAAGACAGCGAAGAGAGCAGTGGGGCCAGGCGACGGGCGGCCTCTTCCCCCGCAGGAGTGAGCGGGATGTCGGTGCTGCCGGTGTGCTGGCCTGACAGGCTCCAGGCGGTTTCGCCGTGCCGCACCAGCACGACATCAGTGGTTTGCAGCTTCAGTGAGGACATGGTGGAGACAAACAGGAGGGAACGGGAAGAGAAGATGGGGGGAAACCATCGGCATGAGCGAAAAGCTCAAGGCCGCCGAGCGGATCAGAACGATTCCCAGTCGTGCTCGAGCTTGAGCCGACCGCTGGCCGGCAGCAGAAAGCGACGGGGCTGCAGGTTTTCGTGGCAGGCACCGGTGCAGGGATCGGCGGCCCCCTGCCACACCACCACGAAGCGGAAGCAGATCGGCCGGCCGGCGGACTCCTCGAAGGGGATCTCGTTGAACCAGGTGTCTGCGTTCACGTACTCCAGGCGGGGGGCATGGCGCAGGTCCCAGCTGCCGAGTTCCGGCACATCGCCACACACCACCACCACCTGGCCCGGCTGGGTGAAGAAGTTGTTGAGCTGGAACTTCACGATCACCGTGCCCTCCACAGCCGGTCCAAGCACGCTCAGCACCCGGGCCGCCTTGGCCGGCAGGGCCAGCTCGCGGATCGCACCGCCCCGCACCTGTACAGGCTCGCCGCTCAGCAGGCAGCGGTGCTCTCCATCCGGCAGATCCAGGTGCTCGATCGTGATCGTGGTGGCATCGCCCTGGTTGAGCAGGGTGAACACCCGCGACTCGCGGTAGCGACGGGTGTAGCCATAGACCGTCTCGGTGATGAAGTTCTGCTGGTGGGATCCATAGGCCAGAGCCCGGTTCTCACGGCGCAGGTCCGCCAGCACGCGGATAGCGCGGAAGAGGGTGCCCTGCTGATCCCACGTCTCCATCATCGGCCGGTTGTAGGGATCCTGACCGCCTTCGGTGTGGTTCACCAGGTACTGCTCGGTGCCATAAAACAGACAGGGAATTCCCCTCAGGGTGAGCAGCAGGATCGTGGCCAGTTCCAGATTCGCGCGGCAGTTATTGATCGACAAGAACCGCGGCATGTCGTGGTTGTCGATGAAGGTGACCAGCTCCGTGGACCGCTTGTAGACGTGATCCAGATTCAACAGCGCCTCCACCTGGTGGAAGCCGCCGGACTCGCCTGCTGAGAAGGCACCCCGGATCGCGTAGGCCAGGCCGAAATCCAGCAGCGACATGCCGCTGTGGTTGGCATAGGCCAGGGTGCGGCCGTCGTAGGGGCTGCCGAAGCCGTATTCGCCGAAGATGAAGGTCTGCGGATGGGAGCGGCGCAGATCGCTCACAAACTCCTGCCAGAACCACAGCGGCATGTGCTTCACCGTATCCACCCGCAGGGCATCGAAGCCCACATCCAGCCAGGCCTTAATGGCCTCCTTTATATAGTTTCTGAATTCAATATTGGCCTCATTGAATGTGGCCAGACCCATCATCTCGTGATGGATCATCTGGAACTCATCCTGCCAGTCAGTGATCGGGCCGTAGTTGTGATAGAAGCCGTTGCTGTCGTTGTTGAAATCGGCCAGGGGCTCGCCGTCGTCGGTCACCACCCCCTTGCTGCCATTGATCTCCGGCGAACTGTGGTTGCAGACAATGTCGAGAATCAGGCGAATTCCCCGCCCATGAAAAGTCTCCACCAGCTGACGCAGGGTGCGCGAGCGATCCAGGGAGGTGCTGTCGTCAGGAGCAATGAAATGGGGATTGATGCGTTTGAAATCCCGGGTCCAGTAGCCGTGCATCGGTGCATGGCCGGCCACCAGATCATCCACCTGCTCGAACAGCGGCGACAACCACAGGGCGGTCACCCCAAGAGCCTGCAGGTAATCGGCCTGCTCAATCACGCCGCGCAGATCTCCGCCCCAGTACTGGCCCCAGTGGCGGCGGTGTGGATCGAACAGACCGTCCCGCCCCACCCGGTCGTTGCCAGGGCAGCTGTTGAAGAAGCGATCGATCACGATGAAGTAGATGGTCTCCTTGCGGAACTCCATCTCCGGCGTCACCAGAAAGCCGGCCTGCCGGTCGGACGCCGCGGCTGAGGCTGCAGGCGGCGCTGGGGCGACGGTCATCGGCTGAAGGAAGCTGCCACCGCTGTAGCCAGCCTGCGGCGGGGGAAGGTATCCGCCAGCACCCCACGCCGGCTCACAGATCCATCAACCCATCAACAGATCGGCGAGCGCTGCACTGATCGGGTGCCCCAGCTTCAGTTCCACATCGAGATACACCGGGCTGCTGTTCAGCTCCAGAAACAGCCACTCCCCACTGGCGGTGTGTTTGAGATCGATGCCGGCGAACACCAGGCCACAGGCCGCAGCCGCCCCGCGGCACAGCTGCACCACACGCTCGGGCAGCGACACCGGCTCGTAGCTCGCGCCCCCGGCGCTGTACACCGGATCATCGCGGAAATCGAGATGGGGCTCGGGGGTGCGGATCGCCACCGCTGACACCAGCGCATCCCCCACCAGAACCACCCGGATGTCGTCGCCGTGGATGCGCTGCTGGAAGATCACGGGCGCCGCCCGCACCGCCTCCAGCTGCTCCAGCACCGCGCCATCGAGCAGGCGGGTGGTCGCTCCCCCCAGAAGCGGCTTGAAGATCACCTCCCCACCGCCGGCCACCTCGGCGGCATGGAAGGCGCGGATGCGCTCGGGATCGTTGCTGATCAGGGTGCGCGGCAGGGCCGCGCCAAGCCGCCGCAGCAGCTCCAGCTGCAGCGGCTTCGACTGCAGGGCCGCACCGGCCTGGGGTGGGTTCACCAGCCGCACCCCAGCCGCCTCCAAGCACAGCAGCGCCGCCATCAGAAAACCGGACCGCTCCCGCGCCTGCATGTAGCCAGCGAACCAATCGCGCCGCAGTACCAACTCACCGCCGGCCGCCACCAAGGGCGGATGGGGTGAGGGCAGGCTGCGCACATACACCGCTTCCAGGTCATCGAGCCGCTGGCCATCGATCACCAGCCGGCCCTCCCACAGCGCCACCGGTCGATGCAACTCCAAGGCATCGCTGGGCACCACCAGCACCGCGGCACCCCGGCGCTCCAGTTCCCAGGCCACAGCCAGCAGCTGGGCATCGTCGGGGGGGCCAAGCAGGGCGATGCGCTTCTGCGCCATAGCCAAGCCAGTCAGCTCCAGCTGTTCAACCTAGACTCTCTCTGACGATGTTCAGTCCCTGGCGGATCAAAACCACGGCCAATCCATTTACCGATTACGCCCTGCCACCGGTTCGTCGCAGCGACAGCAGCGGGGGATTGGATGAGCTGGTGGTCACCACAATGGCCATTGGTGAGGAGGGCGGCAGCGGCGACTGGTCAGCACCGGTCACCACCCTGGCCATCGGTGAAGAAGGCGGCAGCGGCCCGGTGGTGCCCGCCATCACAGCGCTGGCCCAGGTGTTCCACTTGAGCCCCGAGTTCAGGGCGATCCGGTTTGAAACCAGGGATCTGCGGATCCATCCCGTGCTCGGAGGGATCAGCAGCACACGCTGGAGCGCCTGGACTGCCTTCACGGCCGCCAATGCCGGGCTGGTGAGCGAACTGGCCGACCGCCCAGCCCTGCCGCTGCTGCGCCAGCTGGTGCCGAACCCCGGCACGCCGATCGGCCCCCTTCCCAGCCTCCGCCTGCAGGTCGACCCTGTGGTGGGATCAGGCTCAAGGCTGCCCGCCAGCGGCATTCTCTCGGGGGATGAGCGCGCCAACCTGCTGATCGGCAGTGACGCCGGCGACGTGCTGATCGGCTGGGGCGGCAGCGATCGGATCGCCGGCCGCGGCGGCGGCGATCTGCTCTCGGGAGGTGGGGGTGCCGATCGGTTCGCGTTCAGCCTGACCGCCTCCAGCGAACCAGGTGAACAACGACCAGACACCATCACCGATTTCCGCGGTGGCGGCGGCGATCGGCTGGTGATCAGGGGCATGGGCAGCTTCCGCGGCCTGCAGCCCTTCAGCGGTGCCGCCGGTGAGGTGCGCTTCAGCCCGGGGCTGCTCGAGGCCGACCTCAATGGCGATGGCCAGGCCAACTGGCAGATCAACCTGCCGGGCGTGAGCGAGTTGCGGCCTCAGTGGGTGATAGCCGCAGGGTCCTGATCAGGCGCCGGGAGTCGGACCATCGGCGGCAACGACCAATCGCCGGAATGTCTTTTTGCCGAGCTGCAGCACCTTGCCATCGAGTTCGGCCGGGCTGGCGAACACGTGGTTGGGATCCTGAAGCTTCTCCCCATCAAGCCTGACGCCGCCATCCTGAATCCGGCGTTTGGCCTCGCTGCTGGTCACACCGATCCCAACAGCTCCGATCAGATAGAAGGCCCTGGCAGGGAAATTGACCGCCGCCAGAGACGCCTCGGGCACCTCCGCATCGGCTGCGCCGCTGCCGCTGGCGCCGCCCACCAGCTTGCCGGCATCGGCCTGGGCCTGGTGTGCCGCCGCCACACCGTGGCGCTGGCGAGTCACCTCCAGGGCCATCGCCTTCTGGCGCTCGCGCGGATTGGTCGGCAAGGCAGCCAGCTCGAGATCGGTGAGCAGGGTGATGTAGCCGTCGACCACCGCATCGGGCACCTTTTCCAGCTTGGAGTACATCGAGAGCGGGTCGTCGCTCAGGCCCACGGTGTTGCCCAGGCTCTTGCTCATCTTCTGCACGCCATCAAGGCCGGGCAGGATCGGCAGCAACATCCCGAACTGGGGCCGCTGGCCGACATGGCGCTGCAGGTCGCGGCCCATGGCCACATTGAATTTCTGATCGGTTCCACCCAGCTCCACATCGGCCTGCACCTGCACGGAGTCGTAGCCCTGCAACAGGGGATAGAGAAATTCGTGCAGGGAAATGGGCGTGCCGGAGCTGTAGCGGTTGGCGAACTCCTCCTTGGCCAGCATCTGGCCCACGGTGCTGGTGCCGAGCAGGTCGATCACCTGGGGCAGATCCAGCCCCGAGAGCCACTCGCTGTTGCGGCGCACCTCCAGCCGGCCGGGGGTGGTGAAATCCAGCAGGGCGCGCTCAGGATCCTGTCCCTGGCCGAGCTGCTGCAGGTAGGTGGCGGCGTTGGCCTCGACCGCCTCGGCACTGAGCTGCACCCGGGTGGCGCTCTTGCCAGTGGGATCGCCGATGCGGGCGGTGAAGTCGCCGATGATCAGCACGGCCGTGTGGCCGGCGTCCTGAAAGGCCCGCAGCTTGCGGAACAGAATTGAATGCCCCAGGTGGATGTCGGAGCCGGTGGGGTCGATGCCGAGCTTGATCCGCAGGGGTCGGCCCGCTGCCTCGGCTTCGGCCAGGCGGGCGGCCAGGGCCTGGTCGGGGTCAACCGCGTCACCGGCGGGAAAGAGATCAGCGATACCGCGGGCCAACCAGCCCGGCAGAGCATGACCGTCGCCACCGCTGTGGCAGAGGTCATCCCGGCCTGGGCCTGTGCCTGCGCTCATGGGGCCTGATTCCAGCGGAGAGTCGCAGGATCGTAGGCAGGCACAGACGGGCGGTTGCAGACGGGCGGCAGCAGGCCTGCGCGGGTGAGCCGAGCCAGGAGCAGCGCTCAGGCCTGCTGATCCAGCTGCTGCTTCATCCGCTCCAGGGTCTGGTTCATCTGGGCGAACATCAGATCGGGTGTGAGGCCGAACTGGCCCAGCTGGGTGCGCAGCTGCTCGACAGTGAGCTTGGCCTGGAAATCTTCAGAGAGTTCGAAGCGCTTCATGAACACCCGGTAGCGCTCCATCACGTCCTCCATCCGTTCGATGTAGAGCTTCTTGCCCTCACGATCAAACTTGCCGTACTCGCTCCCCATCTGCATCAGTTGCTGGTAATCGCCGAAGAGGCGCTTGGCCTCGTCCTGCACGATCTCGGAGTCGAAGAAGGCCATCGGCTGCCGGAATGCTCCCTGATCCCATGATTCTGGGCAGCCGCTGGCTTGGCGGCGAGGGGGATGGAGTGCGGATAGACGTAACGGCCTGTTGGATGAGGGCCTGTTGGATGAGGGCCTGTTGGATGAGGGCCTGTTGC
>JBBASO010000014.1:18439-34571 GCA_040399265.1 Prochlorococcaceae cyanobacterium | reverse complement strand
GCCTGTTGGATGAGGGCCTGTTGGATGAGGGCCTGTTGGATGAGGGCCTGTTGCGTTACAGCCTGTTGCGTTACAGCCTGTGTCGCAGACCCCGGCGCCGTAGCGACCACCACAAGCGAGCGGGGGTGCTGTGGACAGGCTGGAAAAAGTATTGGTGGATCCGGAAAGTGGACTACACCCCCCTGCTGGAGCAGATTCGCCGCAATGGCGAGCGCAGCCTGGCGCTCCTGGACCACCTGAGCGTGCTGCTCTGCCTGGGTGACCCCGCCATGCTCAGCCTGCTGGCCACCCGCGTGATGGAGAGCACCCGGGTGGTCGGTGCCGTGACCACGGCCCAGGAGGCCCTGCAACTGCTCGAACGCCATCAACCCGGTCTCGTTCTGCTCTCAGACCGGCTGATCCAGGGGGATGGCATCCAGCTGATGCGCCAGATCCGGGAGCGCTGGCCCGCCATCCGGGTGCTGCTGCTTGTGAACCGGGAGCACCGCCATCTGGCAATCCGGCAGGCGGTGGATGGGGGCTGCGATGGCCTGGTGCTTCAGTCGCGGGTGGGCAGCGGCTCAGTGGTGGCCGCCCTGGAGGCGGTGAGTCGCGGGGCGGTCTACATCGACCGGCCCCTGCGGGCCGGCCTGCGGCGGGAGGGTTCGGCCTCCGGGCCGCTGCAGCCACTCACCGAACGAGAGCGGCAGGTACTGCAAGAAGCTGCCAGCGGTGCCAGCAACCCCCAGATCGGCCAGACCCTGCACCTGGCAAGCGACACGGTCAAGACCCACCTGGCCAGCCTGCTGCGCAAGCTGCCGGCCCGCGACCGCACCCATGCGGTGGTGCTGGGACTGCACTGGGGCCTGATCGACTGGCCGGAGGCGCTCGAGCCCGGCTAGGTTCCCCCTGCCCGGCAGCTCTGGGTCCGCATGGACCGACAGGACGCGTTCCGTCAGCCACCGCAGCGGCACTGGCTCGATCCGCTGGCTAGGCAGGTGTTGCGAGCTGCCGGGGTACTCCCTTCCGTTCCCGCCGCCCCATCCCCTCCCCGGCGGTCGGCCGTGGCTGATTCGGCGTCTGAACCTGCTGCAGCTTCGGCTGGTGAGGCGTCAACGCCCGACCCGGTGGAACGGGAGCTGATGGCCCTGAAACTGCGCCAGAACCCACAGCAGCCGTTCCGCAGCGCCAGCGAACTGGCACTGGCGGCCAGCCTCGGCTGGCGCCTGGATGTGAACCGGGCCAGCGCGAGCGACTGGGAACGCCTGCCGGGACTGACCGGCAAGCACCGGGATCTGCTGCTGCGTCTTCAAGCCGGCGGCGTGCAGCTCAGCGGAGCGGAGGATCTTCAGCGGCTGCTGGAGGTGAGTGATGGGCTGCTGCAAGCCTGGCTGCCGGTGCTGGAGTTTCGCTGGTACGGCGCACCGGCCCCGGTTGCGGAACCGGAACGGCTGGATCTGAACCGGGCCTCGGCGGCTCAGCTGCAGGGCCTGGGCCTGACGCCGGAGCGGATTCAACGACTCCAGCGCGAACGACTGCGTCAACCCTTCCAGGATCTGGCCGATCTGCAGCAGCGACTGCAGCTGCCGGCGGCCTTGATGGAGCAATGGATCGGCAGGGTGTGCTTCGGCAACGGACCGGTGGGCCCGGTGCTGCCACCGGGACCAAAGCGCTGAGGTCGGCGATGCCCTGGCAACAGCCCGCTGGACGCACCGCCCGGCAGACCAACCTGTTCGATGGCGACGGTGGGCCGAGCGGCCAACCGCGGCAACCGGAGCCGCTGGCCCTGGCCGCCCGGCAGCTGCAGCAGTGGCGCCGGGATCTCGGCCGCTTCCAGGCTCCCCTATTCATGGAGGCGGTCGGCAACGACGCCCAGGGAGAGCTGTTCAGCCCGCCAGCCGACACCGACACCAGCGCCGTCAATCCGCTGACGCTGCGAAGTCAGGCGCTCAGTTTCTGGCGCTGGCCCCAGCCGCCGCAACAGGGAGCCGCGATCTACTTCGTGCTCGATGCCGCGGTGAGTGAACCGGAACATCCCGCCCTGCTGCTCTATGTGGGGGAGACCGGCCAGGCCGACCGGCGCTGGAAAGGGGAGCACGACTGCAAGCACTACCTGAGCGCTTACAGCGAAGCCCTGGTCGGCGCTGGCCTGGACAGCAGGCTGAGCATCCGCTTCTGGCTGGATGTGCCGGTCGATGTGCGCCGACGCCGGGCCCAGGAGCAGGCGCTGATCCGCCGCTGGCTGCCGCCGTTCAACAAGGAGACCCGCCAGCGCTGGGCCACCCCGTTCACGGCCGACTGCGGCTGAAGCGAACGCAGGCCCTGGCTACGATCGCCGCCACGATGAGGCCCGGTCATGGAATTCAGCAACGAGCCCCGTTCGTTCAGTGATGTTCTCCCTGACTGGAGCGGTGACACCCTCGCTGTGGGGTTGTTCGCCGCTGCCAAGGACCAGCCGGTTCATCCCCTGCGGCAGCAGCTGGCCAGCAGCTTCGGCGCGGAACTGCTGGAACGGCTCGAGCAGCTGGCGTTCCAGGGGAAAGCCGGCGAATGCCAGAGCTTCGAGCGCCTGGGCGCTGGGCCCGGCTGCCTGATCGTGGTGGGCCTGGGCGAGCCAGCCGCCTTCAATCTCACGGCCCTGCGCGGTGCCGCCGCCGCCGCCGCCTCAGCAGCGGGCCGCCGTCACAGCCGCCATCTGGGGTTGGCACTGCCCTGTGAAGGCCTGAACGGCGCTGCAGCAGCGGGTGCGATGGCGGAAGCGGTGCGGCTGAGCCTCTACCGGGACCAACGTTTCCGCAGCGAACCGGAGCCCACCTCCCAGCCGGAACGGGTGACCCTGTTTGAGCTCGGCGAAAGCGCCGATGCGGGACTCGCCGGCGTGGCACCCCTCTGCGCCGGCGTGGAGCTGGCCCGCGCCCTGGTGGCAGCGCCACCGAATGTGGCCACCCCCCAGCACCTCGCGGAAACCGCGGCGACGATCGCCGCCGACTTCGGGCTCGAGCTGAAGGTGCTCGAGCGTGCCGACTGTCAGGCCCTGGGCATGGGCGCCTACCTGGGGGTGGCCCAGGGATCCGACCTGCCCCCGAAGTTCATTCATCTCACCTACCGGCCCGAAGGACCGGTGCAGCGACGGGTGGCCCTGGTGGGCAAGGGCCTCACCTTTGATTCCGGCGGTTACAACCTCAAGACCGCCGGCTCCCAGATCGAGATGATGAAATACGACATGGGCGGCAGCGCCGCCGTGCTCGGTGCGGCCCGTGCCATCGCGGAACTGAAGCCGCCAGGGGTGGAGGTGCACGTGATCGTGGCCGCCTGCGAAAACATGATCAGCGGCGGCGCGGTGCATCCGGGCGACATCCTCACCGCCGCCAACGGCAAGACGATCGAGATCAACAACACCGATGCCGAGGGACGCCTCACCCTGGCCGATGCCCTGGTGTACGCCTGCAGGCTGGAACCGGACGCGGTCGTGGATCTGGCGACGCTCACCGGCGCTTGCGTGATCGCCCTCGGTGAGGAGATGGCGGGGCTGTGGTCATGCAGCGACGCCCTGGCGGCAGCGCTGGGCCGTGCCGGCGAGGCCGGCGGGGAGGATCTGTGGCGCATGCCGCTGCGGTCGTCTTACAAGACGGGGCTGAAGAGCGCCGTAGCCGACCTCAAGAACACTGGCCCCCGGCCCGGTGGCTCGATCACCGCCGCCCTGTTCCTGCAGGACTTCGTGACAGCGGGTCTGCCCTGGGCCCATCTCGACATCGCCGGCACGGTCTGGAGCGACAAAGGCCGGCGGGAGGATCCGGCGGGAGCCACCGGCTTCGGCGTGCGCACCCTGGTGAACTGGGTCGCGGCCGGCGCTCCGATCGGGCCCGCGGCGTAGGTTGAACAAGCCTGTGCACACCTTGCCGCCACCATGGTCGTCAAGAAGATCCGCTGGTACGTGAAGGCACAGCTGGGGGTGCTGCTGCTGCCCGCCGGCCTTTGCCTGTTCGGTGAGGCGGTGATCCGCAAGGGCCTGGAGGAGCTGGCGCGCCGAGCCGACCTGGCGGCGGTGGCGGGCGGCACCCAGCCAATCCGTGTACTCGAGGGGACGGGTCCGTGGTTCTGGTACGGCACCTTCGGACTGATCCTGATCAACGCCGGTGTGGGCCTGATGATCGAGAGCGGTCTGCTGCGGGGATATCCGCGCCAGCCGGGCTAGGCCGCACTGGTGAGGTCAGCGTTCGCCGCCATTGACGCCCCAACTGGCGCCAGCAGATCAGCCGGCGACTCGAGGGCATGAATCTGCCAGCGGGCCCGGTCACCGCAGAGGCTGAGCAACCGGTCGAGATCGTCGGCCGCCTGCTTCGGACTGGAGTATGGGCCGATATGCCGGGTGTGCAACCCCTCCCGGATGGTCAGCAGATACATACCGATCCCGAACTTCAGCTTAAGCACGTTAGGCACACGGAATGGAAGCGCAAGCCGGAAAACACCAGCAGCAACAAGGGATCTGAGCAAACAAGCCCGCCAGGCGCCTTCAGCTTTTTCTCAGCATTGCCCAGGCTTGATCCACTTCCTCTGGCTGGCTCTGTCACCGATTGCCCGCTGGAGATTGCCCGCTGGAGATTGTCGGCCGGGGATTGTTGGCCGGGGATTGCCGGCCAGGGGCTCAGGAGCCGACCTGTCGCCAGGGCTGACCGCTGCGGGCTCGCCCCCCCCAGACGGCGTCCAAACGACGATCCCGGCCACAGGCCCAGCGGTAATAGCGATACTTGACGGCGTTGCGACGGGCGTAGTCCTGGTGATAGCCCTCAGCCGGCCAGAAGCGATCCAGGGACTGGATCGCCACCTTCAGCACCGAGGGTGACTGGCCCAGTTCAGCGGCTGCGGCTGCGCGGCTGGCCTCAGCCTCGCGACGCTGGGCTGCATCGGCCACGAAGATCGCCGGTCGGTACGAAGAGCCGCGGTCGCAGAACTGACCGCCGGCATCGAACGGATCGATGTTGCGCCAGTACGAGCGCAGCAGGGCCGGGTAGCTGATCCGCGCCGGATCAAAGCGCACCCGCACACTCTCCTGATGACCCGTGCCCCCGGCCGTGACCTGCTGATACGTGGGCTTGGCCACCGTGCCGCCGCTGTAACCGCTCTCCACAGCGAGCACCCCCGGCAGCTTCTCCAGATCCTGTTCCAGACACCAGAAGCAACCACCCGCAAGCACCGCCTGCTGGGGGGGGGCCGCGAGGGCTGGCGGAGCGGCCAGCAGCAGCGGCTGCAGAACCGTGATCAGGCTGATCATGGCAGCGGCCAGGGCCGGGATCGATCGGTTCATGGTTTCGCCTCAGGCAACGGCGGATGCTGCAACTGATCCAGGATCGCCACCGCGGCGCGATCGGTGACGCCCGGTTCACCGAGCTCCCTTCGCAGCCTTGCATAACCGGTCAGCATCGTCTGCCGTTCCAGGCTGAACTCCTGCAGCAGCGGCAGCGCGCAGCGCACGATCGCGGCGGCATGCAGATCCTCCTGCAGCAGTTCCGGCACGAGCCTCTCCCCCAGCACCAGATTCACCGGCGAGATGTGCGGCACGCTGAAGCGCAGCAGATGGCGGGCCACGAACGCGGTGAGCCAGCTGACCCGGTAGACCACCACCTGCGGCACCCCGCGCAGGGCCAGTTCCAGATTGACGGTGCCGGACTTGGCCAGAGCCAGATCGGCTGCGGCGCAGAGGGCCGGCTTGAGCTGATCGGCATCTGCCGCAGCGATCACCCGGGCCTTGACGCCGGCTGCGGCCAACTGGGCGGACAGACGGGCTTCAAAGCCGGAGAGCCCCGCCGGCACCACCACCTGCAGGCTGGGGTCACGGTGTTGCAAGGTGGCGGCGGCACGCACCAGGTGGGGCAGCAGGTAGTGCAGTTCCTGACGGCGGGAGGCAGGCATCAACAGCAGCACCGGCGCATCGCTGCGCAGACCCAGCTGGCGCCGGGCCTGCTCTCGGGGGGGCGGCGTACCGATGGTGTCGAGCAGGGGATGGCCCACGTAGGTGACCGTGGCGCCGCGGCAGCGGTAGTAGCGGGCCTCCTCCTGGAAGATGGCGAGGATCTGGTTGGTGAAACGAATCAGGTTGGTGCGCCCCTCCGAGCCGAACTTGAACGCCCACTCCTGGGGTGCGATGTAGTAGGTGATCGGCACCTGCGGATAACGGCGCTTGATGCGAAGCCCCAGGCTCACGTTCGGCCCCATGTAATCGATCAGCACAACCCCATCGGGGAGCTGCTGGCGAAACCAACGCTTCAGCCGCCGCTGCAGCCGCAGGGTGGGCAGCAGGAAGGGAATCGCCTCGAGCAGACCGATCGCCCCCATCCGGGTGGTGTTGGCCAGCAGAGCGGCGCCGGCCCGTTCCATCCGCTCTCCCCCGAGGGCCACGATCTCCAGCGACAGTCCACGCCGGCTGGCCTCGCGCCGCAGAGCACGCACCAGCAGGGCGCCCTGCAGATCACCAGACACCTCTCCGGTGCTGACCAGCAGCCGCATCATCAGCGGGCTCCGGGGATCGGTCCGCGGCGCGAGGGGGCCTGGGAGTCCTCCAGGAAAGCGACCAGGGTTGCCGCGGCGGGGCTGAGTGGCTCGGCCCGCAACATCTGCAAGGCGGCGGCGAGGGTGTGTCCGCGGCGGTAGATCAGGGTCCAGGCCCGGCGCAGCTCCTCGACCTGCTGGGGTCCAGCGGGCTGATCGGCCAGCCCGCTGCGCTCCAGGCCGATCCGGTTGAGCGCGCGCACCCGGGCCGGATGACCCTCCACCATGCAAAAGGGCGGCACATCGCGTTCGATGCGGCTCATGCCGCCCACCATGGCCAGGGTGCCGACGTGCACGAACTGGTGGATGCCCAGCACCCCACCGATCACGGCCCGGTCGCCGATCACCACATGGCCGGCCACCGCCACACCGTTGGCGATCACGATCCGGTCACCCAGTACGCAGTTATGCCCCAGATGGCTGTAGGCCATCAGCAGATTGCCGCTGCCGATGCGGGTACAGGCCTCACCGGCGGTGGCCCGGTTGATCGTTACGCACTCCCGGATCGTGTTGTCATCGCCGATCTCCACACCGGTGGGGGCGCCGGTGTACTTGAGATCCTGAGGGTCAAGGCCGATGCAGGCGCCTGGGAAGATCCGGTTGCCGCTGCCCATCCGCACCCGGCCATCGATCACCACATGGGGACCGACCCGGCAACCGGAGCCGAGCTGCACCTGAGGACCGATCACCGCAAACGGACCCACCTCCACATCAGCGGCCAGTTCAGCCCGTGAATCGACGACTGCGGTGGGATGGATCAGACACGCCATCGACCTCAATCAACCAGGGAGAACAACAGCTCACCGGAGCAGGCCAATTCCCCATCCACCGTGGCCTGGGCCTGCACCTTGCCGAACCGCTTGCGCTTGAGACTGAGCAGCTCGCAGGTGATCAGCAGCTGGTCGCCAGGGACGACCGGCCGACGGAAACGGACCCCATCAATACCGGCGAACACGAACAGACCTTTCGGCAGTTCGGGCATCTGGGTAACGATCAGACCGCCCACCTGGGCCATCGCCTCAACGATCAGCACCCCCGGCATCAGCGGCCGACCCGGAAAGTGCCCCTGGAACTGGGGTTCATTGAGGCTGATGTTCTTGATCGCCACAGCCCGCTTGCCGGGATCGTGCTCGATCACCCGATCAACCAGGGAGAAGGGGTAGCGATGTGGCAGCAGCCCCTGGATCTGCTCGGCGCTCAGCAGCACGGGGGGGGGGGAGACGGCAACCAAAGGATTTCAGGCAGGGAGTAGGGCGAGCTCAGCCTCGAGGGCCGCGGCCAGTTCGGTGTGCAGCCGGTGGGAGCCGCGATAGGCGAACACCTGGGCCCTGGGCAGGCCGATCAGGGCCAGATCACCCAGCAGGTCGAGGATCTTATGCCGCACCGGTTCATCAGCGAAACGCAAGGGTGGGTTGAGCCAATGGTCGCCGTCGCAGACCAGGGCGTTATCGAGACCACCTCCCTGGATCAGGCCGGCGGCCCGCAGATGATCGACCTGGGAGCGCAGACCGAAGGTGCGGGCCGGGGCAATCTCCGCCACGAACAGCTGCGGACTGAGTGGCAACGTGAACAGCTGGCGGCCGATGGCAGCCTCACTGAACGCAATCGCCGCACCCAGCTCCAGTCGCTCGGCGGGGATGGCGGTGACGAAGCCGCCTCCCCCGTGCACCGTGACCGGACGGTGCAGCGGCCTGGGCTCCGTGTCGCTGTCGATGCTCTGCAGCCCGGCGGAGGCGAGCAGCTCCACCCAGGGCAGCGCCGACCCATCCAGCAGAGGCAGCTCGGGACCCTCCACCAGGATCAGGGCCTGGGTCACCCCACAACCGGCCAGGGCGGCCAGCAGATGCTCCACGGTGGCCAGCCGGCGGCTGCCCAGCTGCAGAGCCGTACAGAGCGTGGTCTCACACACCTGGGCAGGGCCCAGGCGTTGGGCCGGCATGGCTGGCTGATCAAGCCAGCCCAGCCAGTACCCCGCGCGATCACTCGGCCCAAGGCGCACCCGCGCGGGAGCACCACTGTGCAACCCCACCCCTGCCGTCTCGACCTCAGCGGCCAGGGTGAAGGCCTGGCCGTAGTGCGCAGGCCAGCAACTCACTAGAACTTCCAGCCCACGCCGAGATTGAAGCGCCAGTCGCTGGTGAAGTCCTGGGTGGCCACCTCCAAGCGCAGGGGCCCGACCGGGGTTGTGACGATCAGACCGATCCCTGGCGAGAAACCGTCGCCTTTCTTGCCAAGCAGACCGCCTGGATTGCCTGGGATATCGGCCTGGGTGCCGAAGGTGGTACCGGCATCAAAGAACACCTCACCGCTCACGATGCTGAAAATCGGAAAGCGGTACTCGACGGTGAACTCACCGAAGCTCTTGCCGACGCCGAGATCACAGTCGTAATAACCGCGCACGGAGTTACCGCCACCCAGGCAGAACGCCTCATAGGGAGGGATGTCGTCACCGATGAGGGTGCCGCCTGAGACCTGGAAAGCGAGAGCCTGCTTGCAGTCCTCCTTCTCGCCTGGTTTGGGACGACAGCCCTTGTAGATCTTCAGCCAGTTCACAGGAATGTAGTGGCTCAACGTGGCGCGCACCCGGTTGAACGTCGGTGAATCGGGACCGACGGTCACGAACTGCTCAGTGCCGATGCTGAGAAAATTGCCACGGGTGGGATTGCGGGGGTCATCGAGAGTGCTGTACGTGGCGCCGAGACGAACACTCAGCAACTGGTTCTCGGAGGCGCAGTTGTAAGCCAGACAGATCACCTGACGACGGGGAACCACATCCGGAGACTTGTTGGCACCCACCACAGCCTGGGTGTATTTGTCGCCGGAGAAGTTCATGGGCGTAACCTCCTGGCCACTGAAGGCGAGGATCAGGCGCCAGGGGACTCTCTTGAATGGATCTCCACCATTGAGAGGCCGCACGAACTGCACATTGCCACCGATCCGCTGAATGGCGACAGTGTCGAAATTGGTGCGCACCAACACATCATCGCCACCGACGGATCGGGGCCTGTTGGTGACTATGTCAAAGTCTGCACCATTGAAATCTTCCAGGTCGGTGCTGAAGGTGCTGTTCTCACTCTGGAAGATCTGGGGAATCTCCCGGCTGAAGAAGGCCCTGGCGCGGAAGGAGGTGCGGAAGCGATCCCCCTTGATCCATGGATCGGTGAAGGTGATGTCACCCAGGCCCCCGAACTGGCCATAGGAGATGTTGGTGCCGAGATCCCAGGCCCGGCCTCGGAGGTTTGAATCCTGGAGTTGGATCTGGCCGAACACACCCTGGCTCTGGCTATAGCCCACGCCGCCGGAAATGGAGCCGGTGGACTGCTCGACAATGCCCAGCACCACGACCACCTCGCCGGGCTGTCCAGGCAGCGGCTTGAGGGTGACCTTCACATCACTGAACAATCCCGTGCCATAGATCCGCTTGATGTCTTCCTCAAGCTGGCGGCGGTTGAACACTTCACCTGGCTTGAGCGAAACCTCACGGGTGATCACCCAGGGCTTGGTCTTGCCGCGGATCGGTTCGCCCTTGTCGTTCGTACTCTCCCCTTCCTTGTTGATGAACTGCACCTCCACGCCCTGCACGGTGCCCTCTCGCACCAGCAGGGCGACGTTGCCATCCGGGCTCACTCGGCTGGGCCCGGTGACCCGCGCCAGGGAGAACCCCTGCTCCGCATACCACTTCTGCAGCTCCTGCATGCGGGACTGCAGGTTGTTCAGGTTGAGGGTTTTGCCGTAATCAGGAGCGAAGGTGTCGCTCACCACCTGATCAGGGATCTTCAGCTTCCCTGAGGGTTCCAAATTGACAGTGCGCAGCACCGGATTGGGCAGCACGGTCACGATCAGCCGCACGCCGAGCGGGCCATCCACCGGCTGGATGCGCACATCGGAAAACCAGCCGGTGGCGTAGATGGCGGCCAGGTCGGTCTGCAGTTCGCTGCGACTCACCCGGCTGCCCGGCGTCACCGCCATGGCGGCATAGGCAGCCTGCTCAAGGCGCTCACGCTCGGGGTGATCATCCAGACCCTCGAGCACCACTTCCGCGATCTGAACCCGCTGCTCCACCGGGGCCGGTGCGGCCTGGATGGCACCAGCAGGCGAGACATCCACCTGCTGCGATGCGGGGGGCGACCCAGCCGGCTTGGCCGGAGCGGCACCGGGCTGCTCCTGAGCCTTGAGCGGCGCAGCAACCAACAGGGTGGCCCCAAGGATCGAGAGCGTCGCCCGCAGGGGAAGCACAGCCTTGGAACCCAGCAAGCCGGCCATGAATGTCGCAATCGGCGCGGCAGAACCGCAGGTTCGGCAAACCTTACCGGTGAACCCTGGGTTGGGGACAGACCCCCTGGATCCGTTTGAGAACCTCCCCATAGGCCTCCACAACGCCGCCGAGATCCTGCCGGAATCGGTCCTTGTCGAGGATGCGGTCGTTGCTGTCAGCCACCGCCTCATCCCAGAGGCGGCATGTGTCGGGGCTGATCTCATCGGCCACCACCAGCTGCTGATCGGCCGTGAAGCCCAGCTCGATCTTGAAATCCACCAGCCGCAGCCCAACGGAATGGAACAGGCCTGTCAGCACCGCATTGACCTGCAGAGCCAACCGCTCCAGCTCGCGCCGCTGCTCGGCGCTCAGCAGGCCCAGCCGCTCCAGTCGCGCTTCGGTGAGAAGCGGGTCACCGAAGGCATCATCCTTGTAGTAGATGTCAAGCAGAGGGGGATCCAGCGGTGTGCCCGGCTCGATCGGCATCTGCCGGCAGAGCGACCCGGCCGCCACGTTGCGGATCACCACCTCCACCGGAATCACGCGCACGGGCCGCACCAGCATCCAGTTGGCGGCCTGAGGCTCAGGGGCCAGACCCAGGTAGTGGGTCGGCACCCCTGCCGCCGCCAGCGCCTCGAAGAGGAGCGCTGAGATGCGGCAGTTCAACTCCCCCTTGCCGGCCAGCTGGGCCTTCTTGAGGGCATTGAAGGCCGTGGCGTCGTCTTTGTATTCGACGGCGACCAGATCAGCCTGATCGGTGGCATGCACCCGTTTGGCCTTGCCCTCGTAGAGAAGCTCGGCGAGGCGGTAGGCAGTCATGGCAAAGGAGGTGACGAAGGCGGAGCCGCGGAGGGATCGGATCTGTTGTCTGCCGGGCCAGCCAGAACGGCATGGCCAGCGGCGGCCTGGGGAGAACGCAGCTGCCGCTCCAGCTCCGGCAGGCGGGGATCGCCCGCTGCATTGGGCTGGCGCCGACGCTGCAGCCACTCACCGTAGGCATCGTCGATCCTTGCGCCGAGGCGCAGTCGCCGCTCAAGGGCCCGGCTGGAGGCTGCATCCAGGGTGCCCGCCGCCAGCTGCTGATCAAGCAGTGCCGCCACAAGCCCCCAGGCCTGAACGGCCGCCGCCTGCTCCAGGGCCCGCTCGATCAGGGCCTGCCGCTCCCCGCTGGCGAGATGGCGGCCGAGGGTCGCCGCCCGACCCCAACGGGCGGCCTGCTCCGCACCAGGGATGCGTCCGGCCAGCAGGACCTCTGCAGCCAGGCGATCCTCCTCAAGGCTTTCCAGATGGTCGGCGAGCAGGTCGAGCGCGGCACGGCGAGGCGGTTCCCGGCCCTGCTCCGGCCAGGCCACCGGCAGCATCAGGGTCTCCAGTCGGGCCGGATCCCCCTCCGCCAGCAGCCGCAGGGCCTGGGCAGCCTGGGCGTGATGCAGACCGGCATGGGCGGCGCGCCACTGCATCTCCAGCCAGCGGCGCCGCTCGGGACCAGGCGCCGGGCTGACCCGCGCCAATGCTGCTAGAGCCCCATCGGGAGCGCCGCAGACCAGCAGAGCCTCGGCGCTGGCCATGACCTGATCCAGCGAAGGACGCAGCGGCAGCTGTGACTGGAGACGGGCCTGGGCGGCTGCCAGCGTCTCAAGGGCACCGGATCGACGGGCCGCAACACAGGCAGCCGCGATCTCGGCAGGAGCCGTCCCGGCGGCCAGCGTCTGATCCGCAGCCATGGCACCTGGGGTCTGGTGCGGTTCGAAGGCCAGGGCCGGAGCGCCGACAGCGCCCAGCAGCAGCAGGCCCAGCCATGCAGGCAGCGCGCCCAGGGGTGGGGAGGGAAGATGGGGCACGGTGGCCCGTCCTGCTGCGATCGTCTCGGTGGTCAACTTAGGCGAGCTTCCAGACTCCTACCCAGCCACCCCGCTCCCATTGCCCGCCCCTGCCATGGCTTCCGAGGCTTGTCCCGCTCCTGCCCACGTTCTGGTGGTGGGCGGCGGCGGCCGGGAGAACGCCCTGGCCTGGGCCCTGGCGCGCAGCAGCGGCGTGGAGCGGGTCTGGGTGGCGCCAGGCAATGGCGGCACCGCCGCCCTAACCGGCTGCAGCCAGCTCAACATCGCTGAAACCGACTGCGATGGCCTGCTGGCTGCCTGCCGCGCCGAAGCGATCGACCTGGTGGTGGTGGGGCCAGAAGCTCCCCTGGCCGCTGGCCTGGCCGATCGGCTGCGGACGGCGGGTGTGCCCGTGTTCGGCCCCGGTGCCGACGGGGCCCGGCTGGAGGCGAGCAAACAGTGGGCCAAGGAATTGATGCGGGAGGCCGGGGTCGCGACCGCCGGTTACTGGCCAGCCAACAGCGCTGCGGAGGCTTTGGCGGTGCTCGAGGCCCAGGGCCGGCCGCTGGTGGTGAAAGCCGACGGCCTGGCGGCCGGCAAGGGCGTGACCGTGGCCGAGACGATCGAGGAAGCCCGTACCGCCATTGAGGCGATCTTCGCCTGCCACGTCGGAACCGATGCCGACGCGGCACTGGTGCTGGAGGAACGCACCCATGGCCCGGAGGTCTCGGTGTTCGCCCTCTGCGACGGCGAGCGACTGGTGCTGCTGCCTCCCGCCCAGGACCACAAACGGATCGGCGAGGGAGACACGGGCCCGAACACCGGCGGCATGGGGGCCTACGCGCCTGCCCCCCTGCTGGACACAGCCGGCCTAGAGCAGGTGTGTCGCGAGGTGCTGGAGCCGACCCTGACGGCCTTGCGAGCCCGCGGGATCGATTACAGGGGGGTGATCTACGCCGGGCTGATGCTCACGGACAACGGGCCGAGCGTGATCGAATTCAACTGCCGCTTCGGCGATCCGGAATGCGAGACGCTGATGCCCCTGCTGGGCCCAGAGCTGGCGCAGGTGCTGCTGGCCTGCGCCAACGGACGGCTCGACGCCGCACCGCCGCTGACGATCCAGCCGGGCTGCAGCGCCTGCGTGATCGTGGCCGCCGCCGGTTACCCCGGACCGATCCGCAGCGGTGACGTGATCGAGTGCCCGTTGCTGCCAGGGGAGGATCTGCAGCCTTTTCACGCCGGCACCCGCAGGGATGCCGACGGCCGCTGCCTCAGCAGCGGCGGCCGGGTGCTGGCGATGGTGGCCCAGGCCGGTGACTTCGACACCGCCTTCGAGCGGGCTTACGCCGCGCTGAGAGCGGTGCGGCTTGAAGGCATGACCTACCGGCGCGACATCGGCCATCAGGTGCGCAGCCGATGACCACCAGCAGCAGCGACGCACGCGACTCTTTCCAGGGAAAAACGGAGGGCCAGCTGCCCCGCTGGCGGCAGGCGATCGCCACCTGGTGGTCGGAGTTCAGCCTGCAGACCAAGCTCCTGGCGGTGGCCACCCTGGTGGTGAGCCTGCTGATGACCGGCATCACGTTCGTGGCGTTGAACGGCATCCAGCGCGATGCCCGCATGAGCGACACCCGCTATGCCCGCGACCTGGGGCTGCTGCTCTCCGCCAACGTGACGCCGCTGGTAGCCGAGGGCAATGACCGGGAACTGGCCTCGGTGGCCGACCGCTTCTGGCGCTCCAGCCGCAGCCTCCGCTACATCTTTTTCGCCGATCCCGACGGGGTGATCTATCTGGGGATCCCGATCGGCTCCAACAACGGCAGCAGCGAGCTGCTGCTGAGCCGGCGCCTGGAACTGCCCGGCGATATTCAGAACCGGCCCGACAACCCGCTGGTGCGTCAGCACCTCACCCCGGACGGCCAGGTGACTGACGTGTTCGTGCCGATGGTGAGCGATGGGCGCTACCTGGGGGTGCTGGCCCTGGGCATCAACCCGAACGAAACGCTGCTGGCCAGCGCCGCCCTCACCCGCGAGGTGACCGTGGCGGTGTTCATCTCGATCTGGGTGCTGGTGATACTGGGCTCGGTGTTCAACGCCCTCACGATCACCCAGCCGGTGAAGGAACTGCTGCGGGGGGTGCGCCAGATCGCCGGTGGCAACTTCGAGACCCGGATCTCCCTGCCGGTGGGCGGGGAGCTGGGCGAACTGCTGCAGGGATTCAACGCCATGGCGGCCCAGCTGGAGGTCTACAAGGCCGCCAACATCGAGGAGCTGACCGCGGCGAAGGTGAAGCAGGAATCGCTGATCGCCACGATGGCGGATGGCGCCGTGCTGCTGGATGCCGAAGGAGCGATCGTGCTCGCCAATCCCACCGCCCGGCGACTGTTTCGCTGGGAGGGTCGCAACCTGGAGGGCCAGGAGCTGATCGCCGAGCTGCCGGAACGGCTGGCCATGGATCTGCAGGCAGCCCTTGACAACGTCACCGGTGGGGACCGGGACAATGCCGACGTGCGCTGCAATGTCGGCGATCCAGCCCGCACCCTGCGGATCGTGCTGCAGGCGGTGCGCGATGCCAGTGGTGAAAGCCTCAAGGGCATTGCCATGACCGTGCAGGACCTCACCCGCGAAGTGGAACTGAACGCAGCCCAGAGCCGCTTCATCAGCAACGTGTCCCATGAGCTGCGCACCCCTCTGTTCAACATCAAGAGCTATGTGGAGACCCTGCACGATCTCGGTGATCAGCTGAGCGAGGCGGAGAAGCGTGAATTCCTCGGGATCGCCAATGCGGAAACCGACCGGCTCACCCGATTGGTGACCGATGTGCTCGACCTTTCCCGGCTCGAGGCGGAGCGGCAGTGGCGATTCGAACCGCTGGATCTCGCCCCCGCGATCGAGCAGACCCTTCGCACCTACAGGCTCAATGCCGAGGATAAGGGTGTGGCACTGCGCTTCAAGGCGGATGCCCAGCTGCCGCGGGTGCAGGGCAACTGGGATCTGCTCCTGCAGGTGTTCGACAACCTGGTGGGCAACGCCCTGAAGTTTTCGTCACCGGGAGGGCAGCTGCAGCTGCGGGCCTACCCCTGGCCCGACCTGTGCGAACTCGACCCACAGGCGCTGCCGGCGCTGGACACCCCAAGCTGCGCCCTCACCTCACCGCTGCCCCGCCTGCGGGTGGAGGTGAGCGATACGGGCTGCGGCATCTCCGCCGGCGATCAGGAGCGGATCTTCGAGCGCTTCTACCGGGTGGAGAACGCCGTGCATACCGAAACCGGTACGGGCCTGGGGCTTTCGATCGTGCGAGGAATTCTCGACAAACACGGCAGTCGCATTCAGATGGCGAGCGAACCGGGCATCGGCACCACCTTCTGGTTTGATCTGCCCCTGGAGCAGGCCGACAGCGACGAGCTGCAGCTGCTCAGCGAACGCCGGCGCCATGACTGGAATGAAGAGTTGGGCGCGGCGGCGCTGAGCTGACCCGAGCGCAACATGATCGGATCGGTTCTGGCTGATCTGTACTGCTCGGAACTGCTCA
>JBBASO010000014.1:0-18339 GCA_040399265.1 Prochlorococcaceae cyanobacterium | reverse complement strand
CTCAGCTCAGCTCAACGATCGTCCGCGACGCCCCGGGCGATGCGGGCCAGTTCGCTGCGCTCGTCGGTGGTGATGCGGTGGGGCACACCGCTGATGATCCGCTCAAAATTGGAGAAGGAATCCTTGATCTCGGGCCCATTGCTGGTGATCACGAATTCGCGAATGCCCTTGTCATGCCAGGAGCCGCGCATCTTGAACACGTTGAGAGCCCGAGCCATCTCGCCACGAATCTCAACGTACTGCAGCAAGAGAATTGTGTCAGTGATGGTGGAAATATGGGAGTCTGTGATTGAGTGGCTGCCCATAAACTCCTCAGATGTGTTAGTAAAGAATCCTGCAATCTCCTCCTGCTTGGCATACCCCGTCACCCCAATCACAAACTGGCGGAAAGCATTGTGGCTGACCCCTCGGGCCAGAGCGCTGAGCGAATCGATCGCCATCCGCGATGGCTTGAACTGACTGATTTCAGTTTTGATGATCTGCAGGTGATCTTCTAGGCCGGTGGATTCTGGATAGGCGCAGATGATCTTGAGCAGACCATCCTGCTCCATCTGCTCGAAATCAATGCCCCAGCTGGTGGCATTGCGCAGCAGCTGGGCGCGGGATTCCTCATAGGCGAACAGGATCGCTCTCTCCTTGCTGCGGCAGGCATCCTCGATGAACTTCGACACAAGCAGCGTTTTGCCAGTGCCTGTGGCTCCGGTCGCCAGGATGATCGAATCCTTGAAGAAACCGCCGCCGCACATCTCATCAAGCTTCGGCACACCCGAACTGAGGCGCACATTCGAGCTGCGCTGGGTGAGCCGCATCGCACCGAGCGGGAAGACACTCATGCCATGGCTGCCAAGCGTGAAGGGGAACTCACCCTTCATGTGCGTTGTACCCCGCAGCTTGAGGATTTCCACGGTGCGCCGGCGCCGCTCTCCCTCGAGCACATTGCGGAGAATCACCACGTTGTCTGAGACAAATTCCTCAACCCCGTAGCGGGCAATGGGACCATATTCATCGATGCGCTCGGTGGTCATCACCGTGGTCACACCGATTTCCTTGAGTCTGGCGATCAACCTGAAGATCTCACGACGCACCACCGATACAGCATCGTATTGCTGGAAAACAGCCGTGATGGAATCGATCGCAACCCGCTTGGCTTTATACTTACGAATCGCATAATTGATGCGCTCAATCAGGCCGGAAAGATCAAAGCTTCCAGCAACATCCTGGCCCTCGGGATCAGGGGATGCGTCAAGAATAAAAAGCTTGTCCTGGGCGACCATGTCCTGCAGATCCCAGCCAAAACTGGCGGCGTTGCGCAGAATATCAAGCGGCGATTCCTCAAAAGTTACAAAGATGCCAGGCTCGTTATACTGACGAATGCCGTTGTACAAAAAGTTCAGCGAGAAGACAGTCTTTCCAGTACCCGAGGTACCGGAAACAAGTGTGGAGCGACCGATCGGCAGCCCACCATGACAAACATCATCAAACCCCTCGATGCCGGTGGGCAGCTTCTGCACCTGCATCAGCGATGAGCTTGTGGAACTGGAATCCGACATGACAGGGGCTTGACCGGAGACAGGAGCAGGACGGAAGGATTGGAAATGCCTGGATCAGGCTAGTCAGAGCGGTGAGCAGGATCAACCGGAATCCTGACCGGGTGCCAGGGACTGCAATGATTCATCCAGCAGCAGGGAATCCTCCTGGAGCTCGTCATACAGCAGATCGAGGCCAATCAGCACCCGCTCGCGATCGCTGAGGTCACCGATGATCCGGCGCACAGGCGGCGGCAGGATTTTGGCCAGAGTGGGCGTGGCCAGGATCTTGTCTTCTTCCGCCAGCTGAGGATTCTTGAGAACGTCAATAACCTTCAGTGCATAAACCCCTTGAAACTCGGTCTCTAGAATATTGCGCAACGTTTTCAACGCTCGCATGGAGTTGGGAGTATTCCCAGCCACATACAGCTTCAGGATGTAGGTCTTGCGGGGAGACATGGAGGAGGCTCAAGAATGGGAAGCACAGGTTTGAAAAAATAGAATCAGAGCGACTGGCGACCTCCCTGAAGGGGTTCATCAGGGGGGATGGAACGGCGATACATCTCACAGAGATGAGCCATCACATCAAGCAGAGCAAGGCGGTAATCCTGCAGGAAGTCGCTTTTATGCCCTTCCAGGCTAAGCTGCTTTGCAAAAGCATCAATGATATTCACGTGGATCTCAACAGTTTTCGTAACGGGAAGATCACTGAAAAAAGCCGTGTTCACGAAACTTTCAAGCGCCTGGTTCGCGCTGGCAGGATCGCGGAAATAACTGATCAACAGATCGCGATAGGTGCGCTCCAGTGAGGCGACCAGTTCAACCGCCTCCCCCTCGGGCAGGTTGCGCAGGAAACGAGTGGGGTCGCGCTTGTAGAAGACGCCGAGCAAGCCGAGTCGGCTCTGGAGCCGGTTGGCCAGTCGCCAGCGGTCCGGCATGGCATCGTCGACCGGTTCGCCGAGGTCATTGCCGGAACGGGATGGACCGCCGCTCAGGAAGCGGGAGAGAGCCGCATCGAGGCTGTAGGTGAGCTGCTCAAGCTGATCGGGGGGCAGATGCACCTCGTCGGCGTGATAATCGACTCGGCCGCCCATGCGGCCGATCACGACGGCGGGAAGCAGCAGTCCCCGCTCCCGCAGGGTCTCGATCGCCGTGGCAGGCAGCTCCCCTTGCTGGAGCAGTACGGCGTCACAGCTGTCGCGCAGCCGCTCCAGCTCAGCCACCGGGTCGGAGCTGCTGTCGCAGCGCACCAGGCGGAAACGCTGCTGGCCATCCAACCAGCGGCCAACGGCCGACTGGAGGCTGGGTTCGCTGATTAGGGAAGCGATGGTGAGGGCCGGTTCGGGCATGGAGATCGGCTGGCGACGGGTCCCCCCGCCGGCGCTTGCACCAATGTTGACGAATGGAAGAGCGAAAGGGGATAATTCATGTTTGTCTTTCGAAACGTGCGCCAGGCTTCAATGGCCGACGCCCGGAGGACCGGCAATTAGACCAGGACAGCAGCACTGGGCCCATCCGGATGAACAAGCCGGACCTGTGCCTGTGGTTGACGCCCTGATCTGCAGCTTCGGTTCCCGACGTCGCGCCAGCCTGGCCACGCCCTGCCTGCCATGACCCAGACCAGCAGCTCCCAGGCCGCGAAAGCGGCTGACCCAAGTCCGACCGAAGCAAGCCAGCTCAACGCAGGTTCGAGCGCAGCAGGTTCGGCTGACGCCAACCCCGCCGCCGCCGGTCAGCCCCCCGAGACAAAGACGGCCACCAAGTCAGCGGAGGCCCCCGAGGGCGTGACGGTCTACGCAATCGTCGAAGCCTCCGGGCAGCAATTCTGGCTCCAGCCGAATCGCTATTACGACATGGACAGGATGGCCGCGGATGTCGACAGCACCATCACCCTGGAGAATGTGCTGCTGGTGAACGACGGCAAGGCCGCCAACCTCGGCCAGCCCTATGTCAAGGGCGCAACGGTTGAATTGAAGGTGCTGGCCCACCGCCGTGGCCCGAAGCTGATCGTGTACAAGATGCGGCCCAAGAAGAAAACCCGTCGCAAGAATGGTCACCGTCAGGAGCTCACCCGCGTGATGGTGCAATCCATCAGCGTCGGTGGCAAAGCCATCGCCTGATTCAGTCGCCACGCAGCAACAACCCGCACCGACTGCCCCTTCCCCTTCGTCCCGCTCCCTCCTGATTTCCCATGGCCCACAAGAAAGGCACAGGCTCAACCCGCAACGGCCGCGACTCCAACTCCAAACGCCTCGGTGTGAAGCGCTATGGCGGTGAAAGCGTAAGCGCCGGCTCGATCCTGATCCGCCAGCGCGGCACCTCGGTGCTCCCCGGCGTGAACGTGGGCCGCGGCTCCGACGACACCCTCTTCGCCCTGGTTGATGGAGTAGTGAGCTTCGACACGATCAAGCGGGGGCTGCGCAGCCGCAAGCGCATCAACGTGGCGGTGGGCTGAGTAGTGGCTCTGGGCTGAAACCACAACTCCCCTTGTCAGTGAGAGCCGGCTCCTGCAGAGCCGGCTTTTCTGTTGGCTGACCAACCTCGGGATCAGTCCAGCAGGCGGTAGGCGCGGGTGGTGATCAACAAGGGGTGAAACACCTCGAGAAACCGGCTCTGCAGCATGCGAAAGAACCTCTCCACCAGGGCTGGATCGTCAAAATGGAAGGGGTATTCGCCGTTGAATCCCTTGAAGAAATACCAATTGAGCAAAGCCACGGCGCCGGATGTCATTCGACGGGCAAACCGCTCCAGCTGATCGGCCGGATCGCTGAGATGCTCCAGCACATCCAGGCACACAATCGTGTCGAAATGCGCCGGCAGCGCCCGATCCTCCAGATCGCGAAAGCAGCGCAGCCGCGCCCCGAGACCCAGCTCTTCAGCACGGGCGCTCACGAACGCCCGGTTGTGAGGATTGAGATCGACGAACCACACCGCCTCCACCTCGGGCAGGGCGGCGGCGGCCAGAGCGTGGCTGCCGATACCGCCACCGAAATCGAGCACATGGCCGCGGGCGAAACGTTGCTGCAGCCGCAGCGTGTCGGCGATGTAATCGGCACTGCCCAGGTGCCAGGCCGCCAGCTCCAGCAGGTGGGTTGTGCCGACAGTGTCTTCGTAGAAGCTGCCGGCTTGATCGGGATCGAAGGCACCGGGATGTAGGGCTGCCAGATCGGCGGTGCTGCGGGGCAGACGGGCCTCCAGTTCCGCAGCATCCAGCTGCAGATAGGCGGCCAGTGCTCGGCGCAGGTCGAAGCCATCGGCCAGGAACTGCTCCACCGCCAGGGCCGTCTGAGCTGGCGCCTGCACCGCTGCGTTCATGGCTGCATCGTTGGATCGGGCCAACTTACGGGCCCGACGCGAGCGGGCCTCACTCCCCCAGCTCGGCGCCGACGCCCGGCACCTCCAGCCAGCGTCGCAGCCAGCCCACCAGCAGGTAAAAAGGCAACGTATCGAGCAGGGCCGCCAGCGCCTTGAACAGGTAGCCACTGGCGATGAAGCTGGCCAGCTGGGGCAGCACCGGCTCGGCCGGGCGCACCGGCAGCACGTGGTTGGCGTAGTGGCTGATCAGCACCACCGCCGTGGTGTCGACCAGCTGGCTCACCAGGGTGGAGCCGTTGTTGCGCAACCACAGAGCCCGGCCGCCGCTGAAGCGCTTCCAGAAATGGAACAGACGCACGTCGGTGAACTGGGCGGCCAGGTAGGCCACCATCGAGGCGCCAACGGCCCCGAAAGCCAGGCGCCGCACCTCGAAGAAGGTGGCCTCCGGCGCTCCGGCCAGCCCCGGCAGGATGCCTCCCAGCCAGAGAATCAGCACGATCCAGCCGTTGAGGATCAGCCCCAGCCAAACGAGCTGGGAAGCCTTGCGCTCTCCCCAGATCTCGCTGATCAAATCGGTGCAGAGAAACGTGACCGGATAGGGCAGAGCCCCCACCGCCACCACGATCGGCCAGGAGCCGATCGTGCCCAGCTGCAGGAAACGGGTGAGGCCCAGAATGTTGAGCATGCCCATGGTGCCGAGGAAGATCCCCGCCAGCATCAGAAAGGCCAGTTCGCGGCGCTCGGTGAGGGTCATCGGGATGCCGTGGCACGCTGCAAGCCTGACGGTTGCATCCATGGCTGACCAGCCCTGCGGCTTTCTTGTGCTCGACAAACCGGCCGGGCTGAGCTCCCACGCCTGCGTGGGACAGGTGAGACGCGCCTATGGCCTGCGTCGGGTGGGGCACGGCGGCACCCTGGATCCGGCCGTCACCGGCGTGCTGCCGATCGCCATCGGCACAGCCACGAGGCTGCTGCCCTACCTGCCGGGAGACAAGGCCTACCGCGGCGTGCTGCAGCTGGGGATCACCACCAGCAGCGACGATCTGGAGGGGGAGGTGCTGAGCCGCCAGGCCGTTCCCAGCCTGGACAGGGCGGAGCTGGAGGCGGCTCTGGACCGCTTCCGCGGCCGGATCCAGCAGGTGCCGCCGCAAGTGTCGGCGGTGCATGTGAACGGAGAACGGGCCTACGCGCGGGCGCGTCGCGGCGAGGTGCTGGAGCTGACGCCCCGGGCGGTGACGATCCACAGCCTCGAGCTGCTCGGCTGGGATCCGGCGGTGGGCCAGCTGGAGCTGACGCTGCGCTGCTCGGCAGGCACCTACGTGCGCTCCCTGGCCCGCGACCTCGGGGCGGCCCTGGGCTGCGGCGGCGCCCTGGCCCGGCTGCGGCGCACCGAAGCGCTGGGCTTCAGCCTGGAGCGGGCCGTAGCCCTTGAATCGCTCGAGACGTCGCCGCCGCCTCTCCTGCTGGATCCGCTGCAGCCCCTGGCCACTCTGGCCCGGCACCAACTGGCTGAGGCGGAGCTGACGGGCTGGCGCTGCGGCCGCGCCCCGGCCCTCCCCCCGGCGCTGAGCCACCTGGAAGCCGGCGTGCCGGTGGTAGTGCTCGCACCGGATGGCAGTCTGGCCGGCATGGCCCACGCCGCACCGCCCGAAGGGCAGCTGCAGCCCCGGCTCGTGCTCGATGCCGCCGGCTGAGCAGCGGCTGGCCGCTCTCCCTGCCGTTCACACCCCTCAGCTCCGATGGCCGGCCACAGCAAGTGGGCCCAGATCAAACGCACCAAGGCCGTGGTCGATGCCAAGCGCGGTGCCGTGTTCACCCGGCTGGGCCGGGAAATCATGGTGGCGGCGCGGGCGGGGAGCGATCCGGCAGGCAACTTCCAGCTGCGCACGGCGATCGAGAAGGCCAAGGCCGCCGGCGTGCCGAACGGCAACATCGAGCGGGCGATCGCCAAGGGATCTGGGCAGCTCAGCGGCGAGGGCCAGGCCTTCGAGGAGGTGCGTTACGAGGGCTACGGGGCCGGCGGGGTGGCCGTGCTGGTGGAAGCCTTCACTGACAACCGCAACCGCACCGCCGCCGATCTGCGGCTCGCCTTCAGCAAGCACGGCGGCAACCTGGGCGAAAGCGGCTGTGTGGGGTTTCTATTCGAACAGCGCAGTGTGGTGCGGCTGCAGCCCTCTGGCCCAGGCGGAGCGATCGACGAGGACATCCTGCTCGAAGGGCTGCTGGGGCTGGAGGAAGCGGGGGGACCGGCCGTGCTGACCTACGACCTGCAGGGAGAGCGGGTGGAGGTGTTCAGCGCCTATGCCGACCTGGAAACCCTGCAGGACGGCCTGCGCCGCCAGGGGCTGGCGGTGGAGGCCTGGGAACACCGCTGGATTCCCCAGACCCTCTGCCCTGTCGCCGATCCGGAGCTGCTGCGCCGCTGCCTGCGCATGCTCGATGCCCTGGACGAACTCGATGACGTGCGCAGCGTGACCGCCAACCTGGAGGCAGAGGAGGCCCTGATGGAGCAGGTGCTCAACGCCGGTTAGTCGATCGGCACGGCAACGCTCTCCAAACTGGCGGCCCCGGCCTGCTTGGCCACGGTGATCGTCAGTTCGCCCTTTTCGCAATGGGCCCGCACCGACTGGAGATCGGCGTCCTGGGGCAGGGAGAAGCTGCGGCTGAAGCTGCCAGCGGAGCGCTCGATGCGGTGAAAGTGGGGCTTGTGGTCCTCCTGCTCCCGTCTGCGCTCTCCCTGAATGGTGAGCATGTCGCCGCGGAGGGTCACGCTCAGATCCTGCCGGTCCATGCCGGGGATATCGGCCTTGAAAAGATAGGTGCCGTCGCTTTCGCTGATATCCATGCGCGGCCCCCACTCACCCACCGGCTGAGTCGCGCTGAAGCGGGGAATCGGCCAGCTGAAGGCGCGATCCACCATCGCTTCGATGTCGTTGAGGGGCTCCCATTTGATCAGGCTCATCGGTTCTCCTGGAGGTAAACAACAGATCGCACCACTGCACGCTATGGAGCACCGCACGAAGCCTTCGCCACCTCAGCCGATCTGCGGCTGGGACGGAGCGATCACGTCCCGTCCGCCGGCGCCGGGAGCATCGAACAGCTGCCGCCAGGCCTGCTCCTGCCGCCGCGCCTCAGCACTGCCCTCAAGGGGAAAGCCCGCCAGGAAATCCTTGTCGGCCGTGGGGATGTAGGGCCCCTGCTTGAGCTCGAACATCACAGTGTCCGGCGTGAGGGCCACGAGCGTGTGATAGATGCCCTCCTCGAGCTCGATCCCCCGCAGCGGGCCTGTCGCCTCGAGACGCTCCAGCGCCAGCACGGACCCATCGGCATCGAGCAGCAGCAGACCGATCGCCCCCTGCAGTACCAGGAAGCATTCAAAGCCGGTGCCGGGCTGTTCCCGGCAGTGCCGATGCGGGCGCACATAGGTGCCGGGCTGCAGCACATTCAGAAAGCGCTGCACCATTGCATCCAGTTGATGCAGGTTGTGGTTGCAGCGCAACCGGGGGCGCCGGCGCGCTTCAGCGGCCACGCGATCGAACAGCTCGTGATCCAGGCGCCTGACTGCGACATCAGCCGCCACCACAGCCTGCTGACTGGCCTGCTGGCTGGCCTCATGACTGGCCTGCTGGCTGGCCGGGTGATTCGATTGGGGGCTAACCATGCGGCTGTTGAAGGCTGGAGAGGCAGCGGGCAGCGGTAGCGGATCCCGACCTGTTCAACCCTATGGCGACCGCCGTGTAGCGTGACAGTGATTCAACGATCACTCTTCAGCGGGTTTCTCCCAGCGCGGCGAGCTCCACAGGATTTCTCCACCAGGCCAGCAACTTTCTTCAGGGCTTTCGACGAATCGATTTCATACGTTTTGACTGTTCATGACCATTTACGTCGGGAACCTCTCCTTCGATGCCGAAGTCGAGGACCTGCAACATCTGTTCGGTGAGTACGGCAGCGTGCGCAAATGCACCCTGCCCCTCGACCGCGACACCGGCCGGAAGCGTGGCTTCGCCTTCGTGGAGATGGCCGATGCCAGCGCCGAAGACAAGGCGATCGCCGATCTCCAAAATGTGGAGTGGATGGGCCGCAGCATCAGGGTGAACAAGGCCGAACCCCGCACCGGTGGCGGCGGTGGCGGTGGTGGCGGCGGTGGCGGTGGCGGCGGCGGTGGTCGCTGGTAAGCCGTCAGGCTGACTTCAGACCCTGGCGCCACAGGCCGCCCGGTCAGCCAAAACCGTCACCGCAGGATGGTGCTGCAACCAGCTGGCCGGCCATTCCGGATCGGGCGGCTGGTTCAGCACTCTTGCTAGTACAGCGGCCTTGGCTGAGCCGGTCACCACGAGCAGCAGCCGCTGCGCGGCCAGGATGTCGGCCAGACCCAGGCTGATCGCCTGGGCTGGAACGGCGCCCGGATCGCCGCCAAAGGAATCAGCATTCTGGCGGCGCGTGATCGGGCTCAGATCCACCACCCGGCAAAGCGTGTCTGCCCCGCAGGGCGGTTCGTTGAAGCCCACATGACCATTCAGGCCAAGGCCGAGCAACTGCAGGCCGATGCCGCCCGCAGCACTGATCGACTGGCGGTAGCGACACGCCTCCTGTTCCGGCTCGAGGGCCGCTCCGTCGGGCAACTGCACCAGGGCGGGATCGAGGCCCAGGGGATCGGCCAGATGGCGCGCCATGAAAGCGGCGAAAGAGCGCGGATCAGCGGCAGGGAGCTCGAGATATTCATCGAGGTTGAAACTCAGCCATCCCGCCAAGAGGGCGCGGCGCTGAGGTGCAGGCAGTGCCCCGACCCGCTGTACAAAGGCCCGGTAGAGCGGCTCCATCGTGCGACCGGTGGCCAGGCCGAGCGGGGGTGGAGCTGCGCACGACAGCCGCTGCTCGACCATCAGGGCGGCGGCTCTGTCGCAGGCCTCGGCCGGATCGGCACAGACGATCAGGCTGAAACCCGCCGTTGGATCAGCGCGGTCCATCCACCGTGAGGCTGGTGCCGCGGTAGTAGTGCCCGAGGATCTGCTGATGGCTCAGGCCCCGCAGGGCCATGGCATGGGCTCCCCACTGGCTCATGCCCACGCCGTGGCCGAAGCCGCGACCGATCACGAGCAAGGAAGGCCGAGGCACCTGGGGCGGGGAGGAAGGCAGCACCGGCAGCAGAGCAGGCCCCCCACCAGCCATCGGCTCACCGGTGGCGCTGTCAACGGGCATGTCCGCAGCGGCGGTGATGACCTGGCTGGCTTGACTGGCCTGGCTGGCTTGACTGACCGAGGCGAGCTCAGCATTCAGCAGCTGGAAGCGCACCTGCGTGCTGCGCAGGCCAAGCCGGCTGCGCAGCTGGGGCCCGGTCACCACCAGGGTGCCGCGCGGGCCCACCACCCTGGCTTGGCGGATGCGGCCGCTGCCGGTGGTGGCCAGCACCTCGATCCGATCCACGCCGCCGGTTTCGCTGAAGGACCGCAACAGCACCGCCGGCTCGAAGCGTTGCTCCCAGGTGTGCACCGGGCTGGCCTGGTCGAAATCGGGAACGCTCACCAGATAAGGGAGCTGCTGGCTCCAGATGTCACCGCTGTTCTCGGTGCTGCCGCCGCTGCTGCTGTGGAACACCGTGTTGGCGAGCTGGCCGCCGAAGACCAGCACCTGGCCGCGGGTGGCGGAAACCGCTTCGCGGGTGGAGGCGGTTTCAGCCTCCACCCCCTTGTAGACCTGGCTGCTGACCGTGGCACTCAGGTCGAACGGAGCGGCCGGTTTTCGCTGGCGCAGGGCATAGGTACGGGCGGCGACCGCCTGAGCGCGCAAGGCGGCCTGAGGCCAACTGGCCGGCATCTCACTGCCCACCACGCTGGGCAGATAAAGCTCCAGCGCCAGGTGGTTGATCGCCTGCAGGGTCGCACCGTTGAGGCGCACCTGCAGGGTGCCGCGGTAACGGCGCTGCTGCAGCTGAAAGTCGCCGCCGATTGCCGGCGCCGCTGGCGCCGCCGCTTCCAGCCAGAGCGCACCGCCCCCAGCCGGCAGCGGCAGCGGGCGGGTTGCCGCCGCTGTTTCCAGCAGAACCCGACCCTGATCAAGACGCAGCCGGGCCTGCTGCCCAGCCGCCAGCGTGGCGAGGGGAGCCGTGGCGCTGCCGCCGGAAGCACCGGCACTGCCGATGCGCAGCACAAGCGGCCTGTCTAGGGCCGCTAGGGGCACCGCCTCGTTCTCCAGCAGCAGCACCCGCACCGCCGCGCCGGAGGCCCACACGGGCGCCACTGCTGCTGTTCCGAGCAGGGAGCCGGCTGCCACCAGCAGCACCGCCGCCAAGGGCGCAGGCGCGATCGCCGGGGAGATCCCCAGCGGATTGGAGCGCAGGGCTGACAGCACGGTGGGGCAGAACTGCGAAAGCGACGCCATTGTGCCCGCCATGGCAACATGCGCCAGTGGCTGGGAGCCCGTGCAGGTCACCTTTCTCGGCACCAGTTCCGGTGTGCCAACCCGCGGCCGCAACGTTTCAGCCGTCGCTCTGCGCCTGCCGCAACGGGCTGAACTCTGGCTGTTCGACTGCGGCGAAGGCACCCAGCATCAGTTTCTGCGCAGCGAGCTGCGGGTCAGCCAGCTGCGGCGGGTCTTCGTCACTCATATGCACGGCGATCACGTGTTCGGGCTGCCAGGCCTGCTCGCCAGCCTGGGGCTGGCGGGCACCTGCGGCGGCATCGATCTCTACGGCCCCGACCGACTGCGCGATTATCTGGAGGGGGTGCTCCACACCAGTTCCACCCGCATTGGCTACCCGCTGCGTTTTCACCGATCCGCGCCGGCCGCCACGCATGGCGTGCCGCTGCTGGAAGATGGCGACATCAGCGTGCGCTGCGCCCCGCTGAACCACCGGGTGCCGGCCCACGCCTACCGGGTCGATCAGAAACCGCGATCCGGTCGGTTCGACGCCGAGCAGGCCCGGCGGCTGGGCATCCCGGAAGGCCCCGTGCGCGCCCAGCTGAAGCGCGGCCTCACGGTCACCTTGGAAGACGGGCGGGTCATCAACGGCGCCAGCCTCTGCGGGCCGGAACGGCCCGGTGCCAGCGTCGTTTACTGCACCGACACCGTGTTCTGCGACGCAGCGGTGGAGCTGGCCCGCGGCGCCGACCTGCTGATCCACGAGAGCACCTTCGCCCATGCCGAGGCGGAGATGGCGTTTGCCCGTCAGCACTCCACCAGCACCATGGCCGCCCAGACGGCGCTGGCGGCCGGTGTGAAGCAGCTGGCCCTCACCCATCTGAGCCCCCGCTACGGCCCCGGCAATCCCGTCACTCCCGACGACCTGCTGGCCGAGGCACGAGCCATCTTCCCCAACACCGTGCTGGCGCGCGACTTTCTGAGCATCGATGTGCTCCCGGATGAACCTGAGCCGGCCACCTAAACACGCCCGTTCGCCGGGAGCTGACCTGCAACAGTTCCCCCGAAACCGCACCGAAGCCCCCGTTCCCCGTGATACAAGGTCTCCGATGCGGCCTGGCCCTGCCTCTGGCCCAGCAGCCACGTCAGCCACACTGTCGCCACCCGTCCGTCGCCATCCGTCGGCTTTCCCTCATGGCCCCAACCCCTCTGGCCTCGGCCACCCCTTCCCTGCGCCGAGCGCTCCGGGCCGTCGCCCGCACCTTGCTGGCCCTGCCCCTGGCCCTGCTCCTGTGTCTGGGCTGGAGCGGTCAGGCGGACGCCGCCCTGTGGACCACCGAACAGCTGACGGTGCCCTCAACACCCGACGGCACCACGGTTACCTTCTCCGAGCCGGAGATCAAGGCCGGACGCAAGCTGTTCAACAGCAGCTGCGGCGAATGCCACGCCGGTGGCATCACAAAGACCAACCAGAACGTCGGTCTCGATCCTGAGACCCTCGCCCTCGCCACCCCGGCCCGCGACAACGTGGAGGCCCTGGTGGACTACATGAAGGATCCCACCAGCTACGACGGTGAGTACTCGATCGCCGATGTGCATCCCAGCCTGCGCAGCAGCGACATCTTTGTAAAAATGCGCGATCTCGACGACGATGACCTGCGCCTGATGGCCGGCTACATCCTCACCGCTCCCAAGGTGCAGGGCTTGCAGTGGGGCGGCGGCAAGATCTACTTCTGATCGGCCGGATCTAGAAGCGATCCGCTTGGGAGCTCAGTCGGAGCTCCTGAACTGCAGCTCCAGAACGGCAGAGTTAGACCCCTGAAACCGGTGCCTGCAGGTACCGGTTTTTTATGGCATCCCAGGCCTGGTGTTGGCGGGGTCGAGCGAGGTAGGCAACCGGCTATACCACCATTCCTGCAGTGAAGCGCCGAGCCGCACCGGAAAGAGTGTGAGCACCGTGCGCGTCGGGCGGGCACCGGGCTGGAGCAGCTCCACCGCGTAGGAAGGGCAGCGACGGGCTGCCAGATCAGGCACGAAGCGCCGGCCGATGCGCCGCCAGCTCGGCTCCTTGCTGCGCCAGGCGAGGCGACAGCAGGGCCAGGGCAGCTCCTCTCGATCGAACAGACGACAGCAGGGCCCCAGCACCTGGAAGCTGTACTGGCCGCCAGGGCTGGTGTGCTCCGTGCCCGGCTCCAGCAGGCTGATCGCCGCGGTGGAAAGCGACGGGGAGGGCGTTGTCGTCAGCGGTGCTGCCATCAAAAAGCCACCCCGAAGGGTGGCGGAGAGACTGAAGAAGAGCAAGCCGTGAAGCGGGACCTTGATCAAGTTCAAGAAGCAGGCTTGGAGAAGACCTGAAGCTGCTCCGCAAGCTCAGTAGAGCTCCTCTTCGGCGTGGGTCTTGATGGTGCAGTCGCTGGTGGGGTAAGCCACGCAGGTGAGCACGAAACCAGCTTCGATCTGGTCGTCGTCGAGGAAGCTCTGATCGGACTGGTCGACCGTGCCTGCGGTGATCTTGCCTGCACAGGTGGAGCAGGCGCCGGCACGGCAGGAGTAGGGGAGGTCGATACCCTGCTCTTCGGCGGCGTCGAGGATGTACTGGTCGTCAGGAACCTCGATGGTCTTGTTGAGGCCTTCGCTCTCGTTGATGAGGGTGACCTTGTAGGAAGCCATGGAAGGGATTGGGGCTCACAGGCACCCGGACAGCCGGGCCTGTAGGACCCGCCCTTCATACATCCGCCGAAGCCCCTTCCCGCTGATTTGCAGGGCCGGTCCCGGGAAGGCCAATCAAAGCGAGGGCACACATCAGCGTGCCTTATGCAACATCATCAGGCCCCACTGGCTCTCCTGCGCCACCAAAGCAGCCCGCCAGCCCAGCGCGGCCAGCGTCTGCTCCAGCATCGACGCCTGGGCCACCAGCAGGCCGCTCAGCAGCCCCACCCCCGTCGGGGCCAGCACCGTATCGAAGGCGGGTGCCAGGGCCTCAATCACAGGCGCCAGGATGTTGCAGAGGAGCAGATCGGCGGGTTGGCCACCCAGCAGCTCCGCCAGCGCCTCCACCGAGCCATGACGCACCTGCAGACGCTGCGTCAGCCCACCCAGCGCGGCGTTCTCAGCGGTGGCCCGCACCGCCAGGGAGTCGGTGTCGACCGCCGCCACAGACCGGGCGCCCAGCAGCAGAGCGGCGATGCCGAGGATGCCGCTGCCGCAGCCCAGGTCGGCCACCCGTGCTGGGGTGCCCCCGGGAGCCGCGGCCAGCTGCTCCAGCGCCTCCAGGCAGAGGCGTGTGGTGGGGTGACTGCCAGTGCCGAAGGCACTGCCCGGATCCATGCGAATCACCAGCCGCCCCGCATGCTCCGGCGGCAGTTCCAGCCAGGCCGGCAGGATCAGCAAGCGCAGGCCCACCGGATCGGCCTGCCAGTGCTGCTTCCAGCTGCTGCTCCAATCTTCGTCCTGCTGGGGAAACCAAGTCAGCTCCGGCAGTGCCAGGCCGAAGGTGTCAGCCAGAGGAGCGAGGGCGGCCTCAAGCTCCCGGCGCTCCGCCTCAGGCCAGTCGACGGCCGGCAGCCAAGCCAGCAACAGCTGCTGGTCGGGGCTGGCCGGACCGTGACGCACGGCGACCCTGCTGATTCCCAGCATGCCCAGCTTCCAGAGCAGCGAGTCCTCCAGCTCGGGCGGAGCCGCCATTTCCAGACGCCACCAGGAAGGATCGTGGGGCATCCGACTCAGAGGGTGACCGGATGGGCTTCCTGGATGCCCTCGATCTGATGAATGGTGACCAGAAGGCTTGGCGGGATGGGGTCGTCGAGGCTGAGCACCATCACGGCGTCGCCGCGCACGATGCGGCGGCCCACCTGCATCGAGGCGATGTTGACGTTGTGTTCGCCCAGCACTGATCCGAGCTGGCCGATGATCCCGGGCATGTCGCGGTGGCGCGTGAACAGCATGTGGCGGCTGGGAGCCACGTTCACCGGGAAGGCATCAATGGTGGTGACGCGCAGTTCACCGTCGCCGAATACCGCCCCGGTGACGCAGTGGTTGCCCAGGCTGCTGCGGGAGCTGAGCTGCAGCGACCCGCCGGCGAAATCGCTGGCGGCTTCATCCTTCACTTCCAGCACGTGAATGCCCCGATCCCGGGCCTCCAGGCCGGCATTCACGTAGTTGATCGAGTCACCGAGAGCGGTCGACAGCACGCCCTTGAGGGCCGCCACCACCAGCGGCTGGGCCGGATGGTGAGCGAACTCGCCCTGCAACCGCACCTCCAGCTCAGCGATCTGGCCGCCAGCCAGCTGACTGAGCAGCTGACCGAGGGTCTCGGCCAGCTGCAGATGGGGCTTGAGCTGCTCCATCACCTCGGCATTGAGGCCAGGAATATTCACAGCGCTACGCGCCGGCAGGCCGAGCAGCACATCTCGGATCTGCTCGGCCACGTCGATAGCCACATTCTCCTGCGCCTCGGTGGTGGAGGCGCCGAGGTGGGGTGTTAGCACCAGCCGCTCCCGCACGGAGCGCAGCGGTGAGTCGGCTGCCAGGGGCTCCTTGGCATACACGTCGAGGGCGGCGCCGGCGATCACGCCGGTTTGCAATGCTTCAGCCAGGGCGGCCTCGTCGACAATGCCGCCGCGGGCGCAGTTCACCAGTCGGGCCGTCGGCTTCATGGTGCGAAGCAGCGCCGCGTTCACCAGGTTCTCGGTGTCTGGGGTGCGGGGCAGATGCAGCGTGATGTAGTCGGCCTCGGCGAACAGCTCGGCCAAGGGCAGCAGCTTCACCTGCATCTGCTGGGCCCGCTCAGCCGAGACGAACGGGTCGTAGGCGAGCAGCTCCATGCCCATGGCCTGGGCGACCCGGGCCACGTGGGAGCCGATCTTGCCCAGGCCCACCACACCCAGCTTCTTTTTATAGAGTTCGTTTCCCACGTAGGTCTTGCGGTCCCAGCCGCCGGCCATGGTGCTGGCGTGAGCGTGGGGCACGTGACGCGACAGCGACAGCATCAGCGCCAGGGCGTGCTCGGCGGCGGCGATCGTGTTGCCCTCCGGCGAGTTCACCACCAGCACGCCGCGCCTGGTGGCCGCCGGCACATCGACGTTGTCGACGCCCACACCAGCCCTGCCGATGATCTGCAAGCGCTCTGCGGCCTCGATGATCTCAGCGGTCACCGTGGTGCCCGAGCGGATCATCAGAGCCGCGTAATCGCCGATGATCGCTTTGAGCTCCGCCTCGGCCAGACCGGTGCGCACATCCACGCTGGCCACTTGGGAGAGGATGTCGATCCCCGCCTGGTCGATGGGATCGGAAACGAGAACCTTGGTCATGCCCGGCGGGTTTAGGGAATCGGCCGGAGGTGCAGTGTAGTGAGCGGCGAGAATCGACTCGTCTTCAGCGGCTGTACGAGGGCGAGAGGGTGACAACGACGGTGGTGGTGGTGCTGAACGACCGCGGGCGGCTCAAGCGCCTGCAGAACGAGCTGGCGGCCAGCCAGCCCCCGCCGGCCACCTTGGTGGCTATCGGAGCGGGCGAGACCCCGCTAGCCGAGGTGACGCGGCTCGATGCGGCGGCGGCCCGACGGCAGCGCCAGCGCAGCATGGCCCGCTGGCTGATCCCCTTCGGTTTTCTGGCCGGTCTCACCTTCACCTACATCACCGACCTCGACACCTTCGCCTTCGCGGGTGCCTGGAGCCAGCACCTGATCGGCGCCCTGCTAGGGCTTGGCTCGGGCTGGATGGGCAGTTTTGCGGCAGCGGCCAGCGTGCGATCCGAAGAGGATGACCGGCTGCGGGCCCTGCGCAACCGGCTGGAGGAGGGCAACTGGCTGCTGCTGGCGGAGACGGCTCCGGGCGTGGAGATGCCCTGGCGGCTACTGCAGCAGGCCCGTCCCCAGGCGGTGGTGCGCCTCGGTGACGGTTGATGCTGCCGCGCCGTGATCTGCTGGAGGGCAGCCGCCACTCCGCTGCGCTGAGCGAGGTGCTGGATCGGGCCGAAGCAGCCCTGCGCACCTGGGAACCCCAGTGGACAGGGTTCCTCGATGGGGCGGTGCGCGAAGAGGCCGAGCAGAGGCTCGGAACCCTGGCGGAATTACAAGTAGAGGGCGATGGGGGCTATGCCGGAGCGGAACGGCAGCGGTTGCTGCTCTGGCGCCGCGAAACGGTTTTGGATGCAGCCAGCATGGTTGTGCCGCTGATCGGGCTGGAGCTGGTCGGCAACTTTCTGTTCGATCCAGCGGATCCGCAGGATCTGCGGGCCGCCCTGCTGCAGCTGGGCCTGCCGGCCTGCAGCTGCGGTGATCTGTGGCTACGGGGTGACCGGGGCGGCGAAGGCGTGGTGGCGGCTGAAGCCGCCGCAGCACTGGAGGGCAGGCAGATCCCAGTGCGCAGTGTGACGGTGGAGCTCGCCACCCGCCCGCTGGCGGCTCTGCAACCACCGCAGCGCCGCCAGGCCCGGCACTTCCACACAGTGGAGGCCTCCACCCGCCTGGACGCCGTCGCCTCCGCCGGTTTCGGCCTGTCCCGCAGCCGCATGGCCAGCCTGATCCGGGCCGGGCAGGTGCGGGTGAACTGGGAACCGGTGAGCAGCCCCAGTCGGGAACTGACGGAAGGGGAACGGGTGCAGCTCAGCGGCCGGGGCGAGCTGAGGATCGAGGCAGTCGCCCCCACCAAGCGCGACCGCTTCCGGATCAGCCTGCTGCGCTGCTGATCCAAGCCCGGGGTCACGGGCTGATGCTAAAATCAGAAAGCTGAATTAAAGGTCGAGCCGCACCATTATTGGGGCTGCCACACTTTTTATCAGTCGATGGGCTCAAGCGGATGGGCTCAGGCGGGCCGTTCAGACAAATCAGTCTGAAGCAGATCGATCTGAAACCATCTATGTGTTGACCCATCTGTCTTCGCCATCCAGGTCCAGATCAACGAAGCCCCACGCTGAGTAGATCAAACGACCCATCCCAAATGGTTGCAACTTCGAACAGTTCAATTACAATCGGTTCAAAGCTGCCTTCAATCCCATTCTCAATTGAATGCGATCTGTCGGGCAATCGTTCCAGGCAGACATCAAAACCAAGCGGACAACGAGCCCAGACGGGCGATTAGCTCAGAGGTAGAGCACTACCTTGACACGGTAGGAGTCACTGGTTCGATTCCAGTATCGCCCA
>JBBASO010000013.1:38565-43792 GCA_040399265.1 Prochlorococcaceae cyanobacterium | reverse complement strand
TGCTCTACATCGGTGGCGGCATTTGGACCCTGGCCTATCCGGTGGGCAGCGAGGTGAGCCTCACCCTGTTCGTGGGCATCCTGCTGGCTTTTGAGGGAGTGATGGAACTGGCCAGCGCCGCCGCCGGCCAGGGGCAGGCCCGCGGGCTGGTGCTGCTCGATGGCATTGTCACGGCCATTCTTGGGGTGATGCTGATTGCCCAGTGGCCGAGCGACAGCCTCTGGGCCATCGGCACCCTGTTCGGCATCGGCCTGGCCTTCTCGGCCGTGAACCTGATCACGGCGCCAGAGGCCCCAGCGAGCTGAAGCCCGGGCTGGCATGCCAGCCCCAGCCCGCTCTACTCGGCCACGGCAGCAGCCCCCAGCCGGCGAGGATCAGCAATCCCCAGACTGCCGCCCCGAGCCTTGCCGGCTGGAGGCAGCACCTCCACGCTGTTGGCCGAACCCATGGCCGGCGCCAGCTGCAACCGATGGCCCCGTCGGGCCAGGAGCTCCAGGGTGTCGGGGCTGATGCCCTGCTCGTGGCTGATCTGGTCTGGCCAGAGCTGGCTGTGCACGCGCGGGCTGGCCACGGCTGAAGCCAGGTTGAGCCCATGCACCAGCCGGCCCAGCAGCACCTGCAGCACCGTTGTGATGATGCGACTGCCTCCCGGGCTGCCGGTGGCCAGCCAGGGGGAGCCATCGGCACGGAACACCAGAGTGGGGCTCATCGAGCTGAGCGGCCTCTTGGCTGGCGCGATCGCATTGGCCTCCCCCTGCACCAGCCCATAGGCATTGGGCTGGCCGGGGCTGGCGCTGAAGTCGTCCATCTCGTTGTTAAGCAGGAACCCGGCCCCAGGCACACTCACCCCGTTGCCATAGGCGAAGTTGAGGGTGGTGGTGAGGGCCACCAGCCCGCCCTGCCGGTCGGCCACCGAGAGGTGGGTGGTGTTGGGCCCCTCACGGCTGGGAGCCGCGGCCGGGGCGAGAGCCGCCGCAGGACGGTGCCGGATCAGATCGAGCTGACCGCGCAGCTCGCTGGCATACCCCGCACTGAGCAGGCGCTCCAGGGGAATGGCCACCTGGTCGGGATCGCCGAGCCACTGGTTGCGGTCGCGGTAGGCCAGGTTCATCGCCTGCACCAGGGCGTGGATGCCGGCGGCGCTGTTCAGCCCCCAGCGCTCCAGAGGCAGAGGCTCGAGGATCTGCAGCAGCTGCAGCAGCGTGACGCCACCACTGCTCGGCGGCGGCATGCCCAGCACGCTCACGCCGCGAAAGCCGGCGCGCAGGGGCGGCACAAGCTGGGCCTGATAGGCGTCGAGATCAGCCTGAGCGATCAGGCCGCCCCGCGCCCGCATCAGCTGCACCAGGGCCTGGGCGCTGGGGCCGCGATAAAACCCGCCCTCGCCACCATCGACAATGCGGCGCAGGCTGGCGGCCAGCTGGGGCTGGCGCAGCAACTCCCCAGGCCTGTAGGGCCGAGGATCCCCTCCTGCCTGGGACGACGGCTTGAAGAACAACTGGCGAGAGGTCGGGTCGGCCTGCAGCAGCGGCGCCGCCTGACGCAGGGAGCGGCTCAGTTCGGGGCCCACGGCAAAGCCAAGCTCGGCCAGCGCTATCGCCGGCGCCATGACCCGGACCAGGGGCAGGCGGCCGTAGCAGCGTTGGGCCAGCAGCAGGCCGGCGGGCGTGCCCGGCACGGCGGTGCTGAGCAGGCTGCGGGTGGCCCGCTGGCGGTCGACCTGGCCCCCTGCTCCCAGAAACATTCCTGGAGTAGCGGCCAAGGGAGCTGTCTCGCGGAAGTTCACCGCCACAGCCACGCCGCGGCCGATCGCCAGCTCGGGAGTCCCCTCCCCCGGCCGGGCGTGCGCAAAGCAGCCCCGCTGACGGGCAGGCGACGGGCCCGGCAGCCAGAGCATCGCAAAGCCGCCGCCGCCCAGGTTGCCGGCCTGGGGCAGGGTGACCGCCAGGGTAAAGGCCGCGGCCACCGCCGCATCCACGGCGTTGCCCCCCTGGCGCAGCACTGCGGCGCCGGCTTCCGAGGCCAGCCGCTCCTGGCTCGCCACCATCCCACCGGCCGACCACTCCGGCTGGAAGCGCTGGCCCCCTTCCTGCAGGGGGTTGGCCAAGGCGGACAACGGCTGCACCACCAGCAGGGCCATCAGGGGCGGAACAGACCTGCGCGGGCAGGGGCGGCGCGAACGAAGCCTGGAGTGAACGGGCCGGGATCTGGTGGACGTCATGACGGATCTCCCTGATCCAGTGCCAGCAGGCGTTGCGGCTCGGCCGCGCCAGGGGGATCACCAAACCCCCCACCGCCGGGGGTCTCGATGCAGAGAGCCTCACCGGGCTGAAGGTCGAAGGCGCAGCAGGCCGCCAGCTCCTGGACGCTGCCATCGGTGCGCAGCAGAGTGTTGCGGCCACAGGCCCCGGGGGCGCCGCCTTCCAGGCCGAAGGGGGCCACACTGCGGCTGCCGGAGATCAGCGACACCGCCAGGGGCTCCAGACAGCGCAGCTGCCGCACCACCCCGTCACCGCCCGGCCAGCGGCCGGCGCCGCCGCTACCGCGGCGGATGGCGAAACGCTCCAACCGCACCGGAAAGCGGGCCTCCAGCACCTCCGGATCGGTGAGGCGGGAGTTGGTCATATGGCTCTGCACCGCCGAGGCTCCGGCAAAGCCCCGGCCCTGGAGGTCGCGGCCGCCGCCGGTGCCACCGCAGAGGGTTTCGTAGTACTGCACCCGGGCATTGCCGAAGCTGAGATTGTTCATCGTGCCCTGGGCCGCCGCCTGCACCCCCAGGGCGGCGAACAGGGCATTGGTGAGCGCCTGCGACACCTCCACATTGCCGGCCACCACGGCCGCCGGCGGCCGGGGATTGAGCAGGCAGCCCTCGGGCACCACCAGCTCCAGGGGCTCGAGACAGCCGGCGTTGAGCGGGATCGCCTCGCCCACCAGACAGCGGAATACATAGAGCACCGCGGCCTTGGTGACGGCCAGGGGGGCATTGAAGTTGTCGGGGCGCTGGCTGGAGGTGCCGCTGAAATCCACCAGGGCCTGGCCCGCCTGCCGATCGACGCGAATCGCCACGGCGATCCGGCCGCCACCGTCGAGATCCAGGCGGAACTCCCCGTCGCGTCGCTGCCGGAGCGCACGCCGCACGGCCGCAGCCGCGTTGGCCTGCCCGTGGCGCGCGTAGGCCCGCACCTCCTCCAGTCCATGGCGGGCGATCAGCTGCTCAAGCTGGCTCACCCCCAGCTGGTTGGCGGCCACCTGAGCCTGCAGATCGGCCAGCAGCTGCTCGGGGTTGCGCACCGGCCAGGGGCCGGCCGCCAGCCGCTGCTGCCAGGCCGGCAAGTCAAAGCGGCCCACCTGCACGAAAGGCACGTTGTCGAGCAGCAGCCCCTCCTCGGCGATCGAGCGGCTGAAGGCCGGCATCGAGCCGGGACTGATGCCGCCCACATCGGCGTGGTGGCCGCGGCTGGCCACGTACAGCACCGGGCGCCGGGAGCGGTGATCTCCTGGGGCGGCAGCAGCGAACACCGGCGTGATCGCGGTGATGTCGGGCAGGTGGGTGCCGCCGTGGTAGGGGTCGTTGCTGAGCACCACATCACCCGGTGCCAGGGGGGCCCGCTCGCCCCGGGCGATCGCCGCCAGCAAGCCGGCAACACTGTCGCCCATCGAGCCCAGGTGCACGGGTATGTGGGGGGCGTTGGCCACCAGGGCGCCGCGGCCGTCGAAGACCGCACAGGAAAAGTCGAGCCGCTCGCGGATGTTCACCGAGCGGGCGCTCTGCTGCAGGCGCGCCCCCATCTGCTCAGCGACCGCCATGAAGCGGTGGTTGTAGAGCTGCAGCAAAGTGGGGTCGGGGGCAGCGGCTGCCTCAGCACCGGCCATGGGGGCCCGCGAAGGTTGCTGCGGCACACTCTCGTGCTGCTCCAGCAGCAGAGCGCCACCGGCGAGCAGACGCGCCTGCCAGCCGGCCTCCAGCATGCTGGTGGAAGTGGGATCCGTGATCAGCGCCGGGCCCTGCAGCCGCTGGCCCGGCAGTAGCTGGTGCCGCTGCCAGAGGGGCACCTGCTGCCAGCGGCCCTCGTGCCAGAGCGGGCTGGTGGCCGACTCGGACACCTCCGGGGCGCTGCCGCTGGCTCGCATTGCCGGCCGATCGCCGCCACCGGTCTCCAGGTCCACCAGCAACCGCTCCACCACCAGCGTCTCGCTACCGCCCTCGGGCAGATAGCCGAAGCGCCGACGGTGACTGGCAGCGAACTGCCGCCGCAGCGCTGCCAGTTCAACATCAGCATCCACGGGACTGGCGTTCGCGATGTCAGCGTTCCCGGTCGCCGCCAGGGCGGGCCAGAGCACCGCCAGCCCCTGCTCACGGCCGGGGTAGCGCAGCTCCAGCCGCACACCGACACGGGCCGGCGGCCCATCCCCGCCCAGCCGACTGCTCCCCTCCTTCACCAGCTGGTCGCGGACCCGGCGCAGCCGGGGCAGCAGCTCCGCGCTGAGCGGGGCGGCCAGGCTGCGCTCCAGCAGCAGGCGCTGGCGAGCCATGCCGATGCCGTAGGCCGACAGCACCCCCGCCAGTGGATGGAGCAGCACCTTTCGCACGCCCAACACTTCGGCCAGGCGGCAGGCATGCTGACCGCCGGCGCCGCCGTAGCTCACCAGCACGGCGCCGCGCAGGTCGTGGCCCCGCTCGATCGAGATGCGGCGAATGGCGCCGGCCATCGTCTCGATGGCGATCGCCAGGGCACCGGCGGCCACCTGCTCGGCGGTGATACCGGGAGCGACCCCGGCCATCCGCGCCGCCAGCTCGGCGAAGCGGACCCGGGCGGCCTGGGGATCGGCTCCCCGATCACCGGCGGGGCCGAACACCGCCGGCAGAGCCGCGGCGGGCAGGCGGCCCAGCAACAGATTGGCATCGGTGATGGTGGCAGGCCCGCCGCGGCGGTAGGCCGCCGGCCCGGGGTTGGCCCCGGCCGATTCGGGCCCTACCAGCAACCGCTGGCCGTCGAAGCGCACGATCGAACCGCCGCCGGCAGCCACGGTGTGGATCGGCAGCATCGGCGCCTGCAACCGCAGCCCGGCGATCTCCGTTTCCGGCTGCCGCTCCCAGGCCAGCTCCCCCAGCTCCGGCGCGAAGTGAAACACGTCGGTGGAGGTGCCGCCCATGTCAAAGCCCACCACCGGCTGACACAGTCCATCCGGAGACGCAGCCAGATCGTCTAACTGCTCGGGCAGATCT
>JBBASO010000013.1:35125-38465 GCA_040399265.1 Prochlorococcaceae cyanobacterium | reverse complement strand
CTGCTCGGGCAGATCTGGCTGCTCGGGCAGGCCTTCCACCGCCAACGCCTGGCGCGCCACGGCCACGGCGCCCACCATGCCGCCGGCGGGCCCGGAGAGAATCGTGTCCTTGGCGTGCAGCAGGGCCGGATCCGCCAGGGCGCCGCTGGAGCCCATCACCCGCAGGCGGGGCCCTGCCGGAGGCTCCCCGCCCAGGGCAGCGCGCACCTGGGCCAGGTAGCCATCCAGCACCGGCGCCACCGCCGCCTCCACCAGGGTGGTGTGGCCGCGGGGCACCAGCCGCGGCTGGGCGCTGAGCTGGTGGGAGAGGGCGAGCTCGGCAAAACCGAACGGTGCCAGCCAGGCGGCCAGCTGGCGCTCTTGGGCTGGTTGGCGGCAGCTGTGCAGAAGGGCCACGGCGCAACTGACATAACCGGCAGCCTGGGCCTCGCGCACCTCTGCAGCCAGGGCTTCATCGAGCTGCAGGGGCTCCAGCTCCCGACCGTCGGCGGCCAGCCGACCGCCCACCTCGATCACCCGCACATCGAGGGGACGGGGCCGCTCGATCGCCAGGGCGAAGATCTCGGGACGGTGCTGATCACCGATGCTGAGCAGATCGGCCAGACCACGGTTGATCAGCAGCAGCACCGCCGCGCCGTGGTGCTCCAGCAGGGCATTGGTGGCCACGGTGGTACCCAGGCGCACCTCCTCCACCAGGCCGGGAGGCAAGGGGGTGTCTTCGACCAGCCCCAACAGCTCCCGCATGGCCCGCACCGCTGGATCACCGCCTCGCTCGGGCTGCTCGGAGAGCACCTTCCGCACCCGCAGCTCACCGGCCGGATCACAGGCCACCACATCGGTGAAGGTGCCACCGCGATCGATCCAGAACCGCCAACCGACCCTGCCCGCAGCCTGCTCCGCCATGGGATCCAGCGTAAGCAGCCGCCTCAGCCCATGAACTCAGCCGAGCGGCTCGACCACCACCTGGCCGAACACGTTCTGCACCACAAACAGCAGCACAGTCGCCAGCAGCGCAGCCAGCAGTGGGGTGGACACCCAGCCGGAGGCGATGCGGGCCAGCAGCCCCCAGCGCACCTGGCGCAGGCCGCGCCTCCCCTGCAGCAGGGCCACCCCCACCACCGCACCGATCACCGCCTGGGAGCTTGAAACCGGAACCAAGGGAATCGGCGGCAGGCCCAGCCCCGCCACCGCATCAGAGAGCCCCTGAGACGAAAACAGGAACAGAACGAGGCCATGGGCCAGCACCACCACCAAGGCCCCGAACGGGGACAGGGGCATCAGGCTGTGACCAACGGTGAGCATCACCCGACGCGAGTGGGTGTGGATACCGGTGGCGATCGCCAGGCCGCCGAACAGAAACAGCTGCTGGGTGCCACTGAACACCAGCCCCCCCGGCAGGCTGACCGCCGGGAAGGGAGCAGCGGGCACAAACACGCCCATCACGTTGCCGATGTTATTGGCTCCCAGGCTGTAGGAGCCGAACACCCCCGCCAGGATCAGACCCAGCCGCAGCACGGCGTCCAACCGCAGCAGATGCAGCCTGCTGCGCCGCAGCAGGAAGGCCCCGCCCAGATGCAGCCCGGCGGCCACTAGGGCGGCCAGCAGCGGACAGAGCACCCAGGTGGCCACGATGCGGCTGAGCTGGCTGAGGTCGGTGGCCGAACCGCTGAACCAGTTCCAGCCCACGATCGCCCCCACCACCGCCTGGGTGGAGGACACCGGCAGGCCGGCCCTGGTCATCCAGGTGACGGTGAGGGCGGCGGCCAGGGCTGTGGTGAAGGAACCAGCCAGGGCATTCACCGCCCCGAGGGCCCCGAGCCCGCTGCTGGCGCCGGCGCCGGCACTCACCGCCCCCAGGATCACGAACACACTGCAAAGCAGGGCGGCAGTGGGAAAGCGCAGCATGCGGCTGCCCACGGCCGAACCGAACACATTGGCGGCGTCGTTGGCCCCCAGCGACCAACCCAGAAAGAGACCGCTGGAAAGGAACAGCAGACCGGTTGCCAGCACTACAGCGCCCGCTTGATCGCCAGAATCGACAGCTCGTCGCTGATCTCCTCTGCCAGGTCGGCCAGGCCATCGATCAGCGCCAGGGCATCGCGGCCCAGCAGTTTCTGCTCCAGGGGGCGGCCTGAGATAAACAAGGCGGTCTTCAGGCGCAGGGTGATGCCATCGGCCTCCGCCTCGTGCACCCGGATCTGGTTGATGTGGTCGCGCACGGCCTCCGGGTTGCGAAAGAAGGCCCGCGACCCCTGCACCGCCGCCTGCACGCTCTGCACCACCACCGCCACCAGATCCTTTACATCGGCCAGAGACTCGCGACGGTTGAGCACCTCGACGTAAGCGATCTGAAATTCCTGATACGCGTTCTTGAGCGCGTCGAGCAGACCGTACAGATGGCTAAGCAACCGCAATACATCACCGCGGAACTCCGGAATCAGCATTTCGCTGTAGAGGGTGTCGACCACGCGGCGGCGCAGCTGGTTGCAGCGCTCCTTGAGCTGGATCAACTGCTGCAGCTTCTCCTCGGTCTCGGGAGCCAGGCCCCGCTCCAGCAGCAGCACCATGCCACGCTCGAACTGGATGCCCCCCTCGGCCACCTTGTCGAGGAACTCATCGATCCGCAGCTCGAGGGCGCGGGTGTTGGCGAACAGGGCCTGGGGGTGGTGCATCAGCGGTAGTTCTCGAACTGGAGCGGCACTTCCAGATCCTTCTCCTGCTCACGCAGCAGGGTGATCACCTGCTGCAGGTCGTCCTTGCTCTTGCTGGTGACGCGCAGGCTCTCGCCCTGAATCGCCACGGTCACCTTCTTGATGGTGTCGCGAACGGCCTTGCTGAGCTTCTTGGCCAGCTCCTGGCTCAGCCCCTTGCGCAACTTGACCAGCTGCTTCACCTTGTTGCCCCCCACGGCCTCCGGGTCCTGGAAGTCGAAGATCTTCAGCGAGAGGTTGCGCTTGGTGGCCTTCTGCAGCAGCACATCACTCACCGCCTGCAGGGTCATGTCACTGGCAGTGGTGATCGTGAGGCTGGTCTCCTCCAGGGCGATCTCGGTGGCGGAATCCTTCAGGTCGTAGCGCTGGCTCACCTCGCGGCGCACCTGATCGACCGCGTTCACCAGCTCCTGGCGGTCGAAATCGGAGACCACATCGAAGGAAAAGGTGTCAGCCATCGGTACGGAAGCGGGGATGGAGGGAGGGGTCACCGGAGCCTAGAAACAGAGCGCCGGCTCGGCACCCCTCAACGCGGGCGGCTCCGTATATGGCGAGCCACCACCACTTGGTGGCGGGGGGCAAACTGGATGCTGGCCTGAACTGGATGCTGGCCTGAACTGGATGCCGGC
>JBBASO010000013.1:0-35025 GCA_040399265.1 Prochlorococcaceae cyanobacterium | reverse complement strand
GGCCTGAACTGGATGCCGGCGCGCCGGACAACCTGTTGACAGCCGGCCCAGCGCTGCGACAGAACGAGACGACGCGACCCCCCCACCATGGCCCTCTCACCCCAGCTTGCTCCGTTCGCCTGGTCGTTGCTGCTGGCAGCGGCGGTGGTGGTGTTCAGCACCGTGCCGCTCGGTGCCGCCCGCTCGCGCTCCCACTTCACGATGGCCGACATGGCGGCACCACGGGCAATGTTCGACCGGTTACCGGTCTGGGGAAAACGGGCCGCCTGGGCGCACCAGAACTGTTTCGAGGCCTTCACGCTGCACGCTCCCGCGGCCCTGCTCTGCCTTGCGGCAGGGGTGAGCAACCCCGCGGCGATCGTTGCGGCCTGGCTCCATCCGCTGCTGCGACTGGTCTATATCGGCGCCTACGTGAGCAACGTGCCCCCCCTGCGAGGGCTGTGCTGGGCCGGGGGGCTCACCTGCACAGGCATCCTCTACGTGGAAGGCCTGCGGGCCGTGCTGGGGGCCGCGGGATGACGGCTACGCCGCTGCTCGCCAAGCCCCATCACAACGGCAGCTCTTTGTTCACACCCGCCATGAAGAAGTCACGCCTCGCCTCTTGGCCACCTCCCGCCCACGGCCAGTAATCAGCACAAAGATCACGCGCACAACGACGCAGGGTTATGAGTGAAAAACGAAAGCCACAATCACTGGCAATCTCCATAATCTGAACAGGCGTTTCAGCCCGTGCCACCGCCTCCTGCAGAACGGCCCGAGCGGAAACGGCGCGAGCAAAGGCCCTCAACTGATCAAGATCTTCAGGTGAAGCGGATGTCGGGAAGGGTTCACCGGATCCCATCAAGTCGAACCCAAGCAGTCAGTCCCCAGCTAACACCGGCACGCCTTCCTTCAACATCACATTGATTACTGGCTACAAATCAGCAACTCAGTAGAACTACTTAGAAACAAGGAGGAACCCCAAGCTGTCTTCACCCCTACACCTGGAAATGAGCACGCGATTAACGCAGTTACCAGCACCAGCAAGCGAAGAAAAGGAGCGATGAAGCTTGCCTCGCATCATCCGAAGAGAGACCGGGCACCCGCAGCTCACCGAGCAGGCCCATCTAAAGAATCATCTACAATCTCGCCGCGATGCAACGCCCATCACCCAGCTACGAGGCAACATTTATCGTGTTGCTATAGAGAAGGTCAATCAAAATACATCAGGCTGACAACTTTGCCCATATCCTCAGCCACTCTCACGCTGGCCAACAGGGTTTCGCTGTCATGGAAGGCGTAACAGATCAACTGATCACAGCGGCTGATGATGTCGTGATTGCAGAGGCTGCTGGCCATCGGCAGCGGCAGCTCGTCGTGCTCCGGCTTTTCCACCAGATGCAGAACCTGCTCCAATTGCTCGCGTGACTCGGCCGGCTGCCGGTCCAAACTCTGGGGCAGAAGCACGGTAAGCCTGCCCGGATCCACATCCAGCACACTGCGGATCACAGCAGCATTCACACCCTGAGCACCGGATGTGATCAGGTTGTGCCCCTCCTGAGCCAGGGATCGTGCCACCAGCTCCACAAGATGAATTGACACCACCGGCACATGACGGCTGCCCAGGATGGCGATCCGGCGTTTGCTGCGGTCCTGAAGCATGGCCAGCTCCTGAGCCAGCGTGTCGATCCGATCAAGAGATGGAAGATCCAGAGACCGGGTCACCCGTAGCCCGCAACCAGCTCACTGAAACTAGCAGCGGTGCCGGGGGTTCCGGGCTCAAACTGCAGCGGCAACCAAGCCAAGCCGCTCGAACAGGTCTCTGAAATCGCAGTTTTCTTCCACCAGTCGCGCCGCATACGTGGCCTTCACCGCTTCGTGCAGTCGCACGTGACCGAAAGCCTGCTCGATTGCCTCCACCGTGGTGAGCGTGTCGTGCTCCACCTTGAGCAGGGGCACCTCCAGCTCCTCGGCGCGGGTCACGAGCTGGGGGAGTGGATCGCCGACGCCGGTGAGAATCAGGCACTGAGTGGAAGCTTCGAGGGCCGCCAGCTGGATGTCGGTGCGATCGGCACCGGTGACAACGGCCATGTTGCGGCGGCGACGGAAAAACTCCATGGCGGAGTTCACGTTCATCGCCCCGATCGAGAGGGTCTCCACCAGCAGATCGAGCCGGTCCTGGCAGCAGAGCACCTGGGCCTGCAGGCGCCGGGCCAGCTCCTCAACAGTGACACTGCGCAGCAGCGGGCTGCGCGGCATCACGCCATAGACCGGGAGCCCGAGCGCATTCAGGGCGGGAGCGACGTCCCGGCGCAGGGCCATCGCCTCATCCGGGATCACCGCATTCAGCACCACCCCCACCAGCCGTTCGCCGAGGGCCGCCCTGGCCGCCAGCAGCGGGTCCAGGCTGCGGGCATCAGTCCAGGGGTGCACCAACAGCACCAAGGCCTCCAGACCATGGGCCAGCTGGGGCAGGCTGAGGCCATAGAGCAGGCCCTCATGCAGGCTGCCCGCCGCTTCCAGAAGCGCCAGCTCTCCCGGCGGACCCATCGCCAGGCGATCACGCAGTTCTGCGAAGCCAGCTCCCGGATGAAGATCTCCGGCCAGCATGCGGCGCTCGGCGGTGTCCTCCCCGTGGGCATGCAGCGAGGCGATCAAGCGGTCGGCAGGAAGCCCGAGGGTGGCGCCCACAAACTGCACATCCGCATCCAGCAGGGGTTGGCCGGTGGGGATCTCTTCGCCAGGCAGGGTGGTGGCCAGGGGCTTGCCGAAGCGCAGCAGCACCCCCTGGCGGAGCAGCTGACGGCCGAGACCGAGCACCACGGCGGATTTGCCGCTGAAGGGTTCACAGGAGCCGACCAGCAACGTGTGGGCCATGGATCAAGCTGCGGCTCGCCTCAAATTAGGCAACGTCGGTGCCATTCCCTGTAGAAGCAGGCACGTTTCCGGTGAGCAGCCATTGCCAGAACGTCAACGGCAGCTGATCGTCCTGCCGTTGCATCAACCAGTACACCAGCTGATAAGCCGGCAGCTCAAAGGAATAGTGCAGATCGGCCTGCTCCGGGAAACGCAGGGAACAGGCGAGCGTTTCCAGGGGTGCAGGCTCCCCTTGCCAGGCGAGCACGAAGCGGTGCACCCGGCCATCGCTGAGGGGCCGCTGCCCCGACCACTCCCGACGCAGCAGCTGGGCCACCGCCGGCTCAAGCAGCGGTTGGTAGGCCACCCCACCGCAGTAGGGGGAGAAGAGGGGAACCAGCGGTTCCAGCAGGCTGGGCTGTTCGTCGGTGGTGGACATCGGGAATCACTCAGGGCTCTGGCCAGCACCACAGCCGGAATCGCGGTCGGCGCGTTGAGGAGCGTTCAGGAACAGCTCTGGCTGAAGGGGTTCTCTGACGGCAGGGTCTGAGATCAACGACCTTAACCAAGCAGACAGCCTGAGCCCTGCAGGGGTGGTCGGTCAGAGTGGTTGGCGCGCCCCATCCAGATGCTGCATCCATGACTCCCGCCCCCTGCGTGGCGATCACAGGCGCTGGCGGCAGCCTTGGTCAGGCGCTGCTGCGCCGCTGGCACACCCGTGGAGCCCGTCTGATCGCGCTCAGCAGCGGCAGCCGGCCGCTGCACGTAGTAGATGAACATGGCGTGCCGATCCCGCTTCAGCAAGTGCAGTGGCAGGTGGGCGAGGAAGCGGAGCTGGCCGACCTGCTGGCGGAGGTGGATGTGCTGGTGCTCAACCACGGCGTGAACGTGTATGGCGACCGCAGTGCCGCGGCGGTGGCCCGCAGCCTGGAGGTGAACGCCCTGAGCAGCTGGCGCCTGCTCGAGCAGTTCGCCGCTGTGGTGTCTGCCCGCACGGCAGACCACGTCGACGAGCCGCAGCGACTGCAGGCCGAAGTCTGGCTGAACACCTCGGAAGCCGAGATTCAGCCCGCCCTCAGCCCGCTCTACGAACTCAGCAAGCGGCTGCTGGGGCAGCTGATCAGCCTGCGGGCACTCGATCTGGCCGGTCCGCGGCTTCGGATCCGGCGGCTGGTTCTGGGTCCGTTCCGCTCGCCGCTCAATCCCTACGGCGTGATGGGCGCGGGGTTTGTGGCTGCCCAGGTGATGACCCAGGCCAGGCTGGGCTGTGACCTGATCATCGTCACGCCCAACCCGCTCACCTATGTGCTCATGCCGGTAGCCACCCTCAGCCGCTGGTTGTATTTCCGATTGGTGAGCGGGCCCAAGCGTGGGGCCGGGGGATCAGCGGCTGATCAACCACGGCCCCAAGCAGCTGATGGCCACGGCTGACCCGGATCAGAAGTCCCGGTCGGTGAGAATCTCGCAGCCGTCGCTGGTGACAGCAATGGTGTGCTCCCACTGGGCGGAAGCGCTGCCATCCACGGTCACCACCGTCCAGCGGTCGCGCAGGGTGCGGCAGGCTTTGCTGCCGGCGTTGAGGATCGGTTCCACCGCCAGGGTCATGCCGGCCCGCAACTTCAGATTGGGCAGATCACGGGTGCGGTAGTTGAACACCGAAGGCTCCTCGTGCAGATTGCGGCCTACACCGTGACCGGTGTAATCCTCCACCACGCTGTAGCCGTGGGACTCAACGTGATCCTGCACGGCGCCGGCGATATCAAACAGCGTGTTGCCGGCCTTGATCCTGGCCAGGCCCTGCATCAGGGCCTCCTGGGCAACGCGGGAGAGCCGACGGGCCTCTTCAGGCGTTTCCTCGCCGACGCAGATGGTGACACAACTGTCACCGTGGTAACCATCGAAATAGGCACCGGTATCGACCTTGAGCAGATCTCCGGGCTGAATCACCCGCTTGCGGCTGGGGATGCCATGGACCACTTCATTGTTGATCGAGGCACAGATGCTGGCCGGAAAGCCGTGGTAACCCTTGAAGCTGGGGGTCGCTCCCAGCTCGCGGATGCGCTTTTCGGCGAAGGTGTCGAGATCGCCAGTGGTCAGGCCGGGGGCCGCCAGATCGAGGATTTCGCGCAACACAGTGGCAACGATCCGGCTGGCCTGGCGCATGGTGTCGATCTCCCGGGCGCTCTTGACCTCCACGCCGCGGCGGCTTTTCTCGATGCGAGGGCCGGTCTGCACCAGAGGCACAGGACGGGACGTGCGCCCGATCCCCACGGCCGCCTCGCCAGCCTGGGCCCCAGCGCGCCCTGCAGCGGTGGTGCTGGCCAGGAGATCGGCAAACAGATTCATGGTGTCGAATGGAGGGCTTGAAAGCAGTCTGGCTGGTGAAGTCAGTCTGGCTGGTGAAGGCCTGCGGTGCTGATTGCCCTGCGTCCCACACCGACCAGACGGAGGAGTCCGTGGGAGAACCGGTGAGCTGCCAGGGCTGAGAGAGTTCGAGCCAGGAAGCACGGGGCGGGTTGAAACGGAATCCGACTGGATTGGCGCGCCGCCTGGGCGGCGCGCCTGGAGGGGGCTGGAACGCTCCACCCTCTTGACGGACGATTCAAGCTATCAATCCTTCTGATCCGCGTGCAGGCCAGTGTCAGCAGCCAAGCCCCTGCCGCTGGCCGCGAGGATGCGGCAGCTGCACGCCGCCCTGGCGCCGCTGATGCTGCTGCCGCTGTTGCTCACCGTCTGCACAGGGCTCAGCTATCGGCTGCTGCGCGACTGGGGCGGCCTGGACCGTGAGCAGGCCCATCTGCTGATGGTGCTGCATGAAGGAGAGTGGCTCAACCGCTGGCTCGGCAGCACGGGCGAGACGGTTTACGTGCTGGTGAATGGCTTGGGCGTGCTGTGGATGCTGGTGACGGGGGCGGGCATGGCGCTGCAGCGGCTGCGCCGAGGCAGAGGGTGACACCCGAACCGTTAAGGTGGTTGTTTGGATCAGTCTGTCGGAGATATCCGACGTGCCCATCAGGTGGACGGCTGGCCACGACCGACTTCGCAGGTCACTGCATGAGTTGTCGTTCATGGTCCTCAAACCGCCCATCGACGCAGCCGCGTCGCCCAGTCACTCCTCTGTCAGCGCGGCTCGCCCAGCACGGCTCGCCGGCCGATCAGAGCAACCACTGATCCGCCCACGACCGCTCCCGACCAGTCCGAGACGCCGATGACCACCGAAGAGACCAACACTGAGGAAGCCGTGGAGACCGCCGTGGAGACCACAGACGTCGTGGCAACAGCCGCCGCCACGGCAACTGCCGTAACGGAAGCTCATGCCCCCGCTGGCGGCATCAAGCTGTCGGCGGCCGACCTGATTCGTGCCTTCGAAGCCGATCAGCTCAAGAGCGATCTGCCCGAGATCTATGTGGGCGACACCGTGAAGGTGGGGGTGCGGATCCGGGAAGGCAACAAAGAGCGCGTGCAGCCCTACGAAGGGGTCGTGATCGCCAAGCGCCATGGTGGCCTGAACGCGACGATCACGGTCCGTCGCATCTTCCAGGGCGTGGGCGTTGAGCGGGTGTTCATGCTTCACAGTCCCCAGGTCGCTTCCGTGAAAGTGGAGCGGCGCGGTAAGGTGCGCCGAGCGAAGCTCTTTTATCTGCGCGATCGGGTGGGTAAAGCCACCCGCGTCAAGCAGCGCTTCGACCGCTGAGGCCTGTTCCCAGAGGAACGGTTCTCACCACCTCCAATCGGGAACATCGGCCCTGCGCCGTTAGTTCAGTTGGTAGAACGCAGGTCTCCAAAACCTGATGTCGGGGGTTCAAGTCCTCCACGGCGCGTTCGATGTTCCCTTCGACAGCTGTTTTCTCTTTTGAGTTTCGCTGTTCGTTTCTGTCTGCCCTGCAGTTTTATCTTCCTGAACATGGAGTTGGATCTTCAACCCGGAGATGTGGTCAAGGTGCTCGAATCAGCAGCCCTTGGTTGGGTGCGGGCCCGGGTGATCCGGGTCAAGTCCGGTGGCCGGGTGGTGGTGCAGAGCGATCAAGGCAGAGAGTTCACAGCCCGCGGCAACCAAGTTCGCCTGATCGAACCTGCCGGATTCCGCCCCTGAACCGATCTGCCCCGTTGCCTTCAGTGCTGCGGTGATCAGACGCTCTGACGATTCCAACCGATCATCGGCCTGAACCATCCCTGCGGGGATGGTTTTTTTGTAAAGCCTTGTCCAGCAGCACAGTCACCACTGCGCCCCAACTCCCCACGGTTGACGAAGGGGGGGGGCGCAGTCGATACTCAAATGGTCGCGCAAGCGACATCAGCGCAGCCAACGGCGGTCTTCCGTACGGGTGTCACATACGCGCTTCGGCACGTTCTCGCAGTGGATGCTTCGCACCCCCATCTCGAGCACGGTGTCGGCCCGCCCAACCAGCGCATCAACCAGGTCTGATCCTGGAGCCGATGCAATTCTGGGACTGTAGTTCAATCGGTTAGAGCACCGCCCTGTCACGGCGGAAGTTGCGGGTTCGAGCCCCGTCAGTCCCGTTTCAACCTCAAGGAGATCAGCCGGTGGCAGCTGAGGCAACTCAGGCGCGGGCGGTGCGTGTCCGCCTGGCCCCCAGCCCCACCGGCACCCTGCACATCGGCACGGCCAGAACCGCAGTGTTCAACTGGCTGTTTGCACGCCACTGCGGCGGCGAATTCCTGCTGCGCATTGAAGACACCGACAAAGAGCGAAGCAAGCCCGAATTCACAGCCAACATCCTGGAGGGGCTGCAGTGGCTTGGCCTGCACTGGGACGGCGAGCCGGTGATTCAAAGCGAGCGGGTTGAGCTCCACCGCGCCGCCATTCAGCAGCTGCTCGATTCCGGCCATGCCTACCGCTGCTACGCCACCGAGGCCGAACTCACGGCCATGCGCGAGCTGCAGGCCGCCAGCAAGCAGGCCCCCCGCTATGACAACCGCCACCGCGATCTCAGCCCCGAGCAGGAGCGGGCCTTCATCGCCGCGGGCCGCGAAGCTGTGGTGCGCTTCCGGATCGACGACAACCGCACGATCAGCTGGAGTGACCTGGTGCGCGGCACGATGCGCTGGAGCGGCGCCGACCTGGGCGGCGACATGGTGATCGCCCGCCGCGCCCCGGCCGATCAGATCGGTGATCCGCTTTACAACCTGGTGGTGGTGGTGGACGACGCGGCGATGGGGATCAGCCACGTGATCCGCGGCGAGGACCACATCGCCAACACCGCCAAACAGCTGCTGCTCTATGCGGCCCTCGGCTACCCGCTGCCGGAGTTCGCCCACACGCCGCTGATCCTCAACAAGGAGGGCAAGAAGCTCTCCAAGCGCGACGGCGTGACCTCGATCAGCGACTTCCATTGCATGGGCTACACCGCCCCGGCCCTGGCCAACTACATGACCCTGCTGGGCTGGTCGCCGCCGGAGGGCATGGGTGAGCGCTTCTCCCTGGCGGAAGCCGCTGCGGCCTTCGGCTTCGAGCGGGTGAACAGAGCCGGTGCCCGCTTCGACTGGGACAAGCTCAACTGGCTCAACGGCCAGGTGCTGCGGGAGCAGGGTGCCGAAGCCCTGCGCGAGCAGCTGCTGCCCCTGTGGGTCGACCGGGGCTGGGCGGTGGAGCTGAATGCGGCCGGGGCCACTGCCGATGATGCCAGTCCCCTGCACGCCGATCCGGCCTGGCAGCTGGAGCTGGTGGAACTGCTGGCCCCCTCGCTCACCCTTCTGGCCGATGGAGTGGAGCAGGCGGAACCGTTCTTCACCACCCCGGCGCTCAACCAGGCAGCCGCCGCCCAGCTGGAGACGGAGGGCGCTCGGCCCGCCCTGGCGGCCCTGGCTGCTGCACTGCAGGAACAAGGCCCCGCCGCCGCAGCCCTCAGCGCCGATCAGGCCCAGGCCCTGCTGGGCGAGGCGGCGACCACGGCCGGCGTGAAGAAGGGGGTGATCATGAAAAGCCTGCGCGCCGCCCTGCTGGGCAGCCTGCAGGGCCCAGACCTACTGACCACCTGGCTGTTGCTGATGCGCAGTGGCGAGGCTCTGCCCCGCATTCAGCGCTGCCTCTGAAGCCCCTGCCGCTTCGGAATCAGCCACGAGCGCCAGGGCCCGGGCCAAGGGGCCGGCGCTCAGGCCATGCAGGCCCACGGTCAGCAGGATCGTCAGAAACACCAGGCCCTGCAGCCGACCTGCGCCCACCACCCCCGCCTGCTCAAGGCGGATGGCGAACAGGCTGGCCACAGCCGCTGTCACCACCCCACGCGGAGCGAGCCAGCCCAGCAACGCCCGTTGTTGCAGGCTGAAGCCCATCCCCCAGGTGGCCAAGCCGATCGCCACGGGCCGGAGCACCAGCATCAACGCCAGCACGCAGGCCACGCCGCCCCAGCCCAGGGGGCTGAGCTGGGCGAAGCTCACGTCGGCGGCCAACAACGGGAACAGCATCGTGATCGCCAGCTGGGCCAGCTGACGGATCAGGGCATCGAGTTCGGCGGCATCAGTCTCGGGCCGACGGCTCACCACCACCCCGGCGGCCACGGCCGCCGGCAGCCCCGATTCGGGCAGAAACAGCTCGGCGCCACTGGTCATCAGGAACAGGCTGCCCAGGGTGAGCTGCAGGCGCAGGGCGCCGGCGGGATGGGCAGGGATCCGCCGCAGCGCCTCGGCCAGCAGCCAGCCGCAGCCGGCGCCAATCGCCACGCCGCCGCCGAGGCGCAGCAGCAGCCCCGTGACCAGGGCGCGCCAGCCGTGCAGGTCGCCCAGGGTGAGTTCCAGCAGCAACAGCGCCAGCACGGCGCCGATCGGCTCCAGCACAAGCCCCTCCCCTTCCAGCACCTCCCCCAGGGGTGACGCCAGCCGGATCTGGCGAACCAGCGGATTGACGACCGTGGGACCGGTGGCCAGCACGATGGCGCTGAACACCGCCGCCAGCGACCAGTTCAATCCGGCAAACCAGTGGGCCACAAGCATCCCGCCCGGCAGCGCCAGCGCCAGTCGCACGGCGCAGACGCGCAGCACCGCCTGGCGGGTGCCGTCGGCGGGCAGACGCAGGTTGAGGCCGCCATCAAAGAGCACCAGGCTCACCAGCAGGCCGGTGATCGTGCCGAGGCCGCTGCCCAGATCAAGCGGCTCGACCAGGCCGAGACCGGCGCGACCGATCAGCAGGCCGGCGCTCAGCAGCAGCACCACTCCCGGCAGTCCGGTGAGCCAGGCCAGCGCCTGGGCCAGGGCCCCGGCGAACACGGTCACGCCCCACAGCAGCCCCAGCCGCTCAGAGGTCATTCATCCTCAATCGCATTGAAGCGGGGCTCTACCCGGATCGCGATCACAGCACTGGGCCGCAGCACCAGATACTCTCCATCCAAATCGGAGATCGGCACATTCACGAACGTGTCAACCGCACCGGCGGTGAGCACGCCGCCATACCACTGCTGGAAGGCGTCGAGGGAGGCGAACATCACGGTTTCCGACTGACCGCCACTGAGGTGGAGATGAACGGCATAGCGCCGGGGAATGCGTGACATCAGGGTGGGGACTGGTCAGCCCTCAGGATGACCCAGGAGACGGTGAGCCGGCCAGCGCCAGGGCTGAGGCGACAGGTCGCCGGCCAGATAGAGGGGATGGCGAGGCCGCCCGCTGGCGGTGAGGCCCAGGCAGAGACAGGTACGGGCCCATCCCTCCGCTACCAGCCGTTGCTGCAGCTGGAGCAGCACGGCGAGGTCGCGGCCGGTCCAGCCACCCTGGTGCCCCCAGCCCAGCCAGAGCGGCACCCCGGCCTGAGCCGTGAGCCTGGCCTGGATCCAGGCGTCGGTCTCCGCCCCCACCGGATCGGCGGCCCGGCGCAGCAGCGCCGGCGAGACACTGATGCGGGCGAACAGGTTGAGCACCTCCAGGGCGCCGTATCCCCAGGCTCGGGCGAAGCCCTGCAAGCGCCTGAGGGTGGGATCGTCGCGGCAGCCATCGGCCCGCGAGGGGTTGAGGCCCACATAAATCAACCGCGGCCGCTCCGGCGCCCAGACCCGTTCCAGCCACCAGCGGTAGTGGCCGCAGGGGCTGAAGGCGGCGCTGCCGATGGCCACAACCGAATCCCTCATGTCGCCCGGGGAGATGCCATTCCCAGCCTGACTGGGCCCGGGCCCACCCCCCAGCCGACGCCAGGCCGTCAGGCCATAGCCCTGAGCTCTGGCAGGCTGGCCGCCACGCCCGCGCCGCTCTTTGGCCTCTGCAACCGTGGCCCCCAGCCCCAAGCCCCTGCTGCTGCTGATCGATGGCCACTCCCTGGCCTTCCGCAGCTACTACGCCTTCACCAAGGGAGGCGATGGTGGCCTGAGCACCCAGGAGGGCATTCCCACCTCGGTGACCTATGGCTTCCTCAAGGCCCTGCTGGACAATTGCAAAGGGCTGAAGCCCAATGGGCTGGTGGTGGCCTTCGACACGGCCGAGCCCACCTTCCGCCACGAGGCCGACGAAACCTACAAGGCGCACCGCGACGAAGCGCCGGAGGAGTTCTTCGCAGACCTCGCCAACCTGCAGCGGATTCTCTCCGAGAGTCTCGACATCCCCCTGGCGATGGCGCCGGGCTACGAGGCCGACGACGTGCTGGGCACCCTGGCCAACCGCGCCGCCGATACCGGCTGGCGGGTGCGCATCCTCTCCGGCGACCGCGACCTGTTCCAGCTGGTGGATGACGGACGCGACATTGCCGTGCTTTACATGGGCGGCGGCCCCTACGCCAGGAACAGCGGCCCCACCGAGATGCGCCGCGAGGGAGTGATCGCCAAGCTGGGCGTCACCCCCGAGGAGGTCGTCGACCTCAAGGCCCTCACCGGCGACAGCTCCGACAACATTCCAGGCGTGCGCGGCGTGGGACCCAAGACCGCCATCAGCCTGCTGGCCGCCTACGACCACGTGGACGGCATCTATGCGGCCCTGGAGCAGCTGGAGCAGGACGGTCCGAAGGCGAAAGATCCCAAGGGGGTGCTCAAGGGCGCGCTTCTGGAGAAGCTGCGCGAGGGCAAGGCCAACGCCTACCGCTCGCGCATGCTCGCCGAGATCCTGGTCGACATCCCCCTGCCCGAGGAGCCCCGCCTGGCCCTGGGCGCGGTGAACAGCGCGGCCCTGGCCGGCAGCCTTGAGGAGCTGGAGCTCCATTCCCTGGCGAAACAGGTGGGCACCTTCGCTCAGCTGTTCTCCGCCGTGCCGCCGCAGCCCAGCGAAGACCCGAGCCCCGCGGGCAACACGGCGATCCCAGCCGCCGAGATGTCAGCACGCGCAGCAGGCACCCCCCCCGGCGCTGGGGAACCGGCCACCCTGTCTGCCCAGCCCGCAGCTCCTGCCGCGGAGCGCGGGGCGGCTCCCGCCACCCCCCAGCTCCAACCCGAGCTGATCACCACACCGGCGGCGCTTGAGGCCCTGATGGCCCGGCTGCAGGGAGCCACCGATCCGGCCACCCCGATCGCCCTCGACACCGAAACCACCGACCTCAATCCCTTCCGCGCCGAGCTGGTGGGCATCGGCCTGGCCTGGGGCGAAGGCCCGGGCGATCTGGCCTACATCCCGATCGGCCACCAGCCAGCAGCGGCCGAGGATCTGCTCAGCGAGCCCCCACCGGCGCCGGAGCAGCTGCCCCTGGAGGCGGTGCTCAGTGCCCTGGCCCCCTGGCTGGCCAGCACCGCACATCCCAAAACCCTGCAGAACGCCAAGTACGACCGGCTGATCCTGCTGCGCCATGGCCTGGCGCTCGGGGGCGTGGTGATGGACACGCTCCTGGCCGACTACCTGCGCGACGCCAACGCCAGACACGCCCTCGAGGAGCTGGCGGAGCGCAATTTCGGCTTCCGGCCCACCAGCTACAGCGCGCTGGTGGCCAAGGGTGCCACGTTTGCCTCGGTACCGGTCGAGGCGGCGGCCCAGTACTGCGGCATGGATGTGCACCTCACCTGGCGGCTCACACCGCGGCTGCGGGATCAGCTGGCGACGCTGGGGCCCAAACTGCCGCTGCTGCTGGAGCAGCTGGAGCTGCCGCTGGAGCCGGTGCTGGCGGCGATGGAGGCCACCGGCATCCGCATCGACACGACCTACCTGGCCGAGCTCGGCACCGAGATGGCCGCCAGCCTGCAGCGTCTGGAAGCGGAGGCCAAAGCCGTCGCCGCCGTGGACTTCAACCTCGCCTCCCCCAAGCAGCTGGGCGAACTGCTGTTCGACACCCTGGGCCTGGATCGCAAGAAAAGCCGACGCACCAAGACCGGCTGGAGCACCGATGCGGCCGTGCTGGAGAAGCTGGAGGCCGACCATCCCGTGGTGCCGCTGGTGCTGGAGCACCGCACCCTCAGCAAGCTCAAGAGCACCTATGTGGATGCCCTGCCAGCGCTGGTGGAGGCGGAAACCGGGCGCGTGCACACCGATTTCAACCAGGCGGTGACCGCCACCGGCCGGCTGAGCAGCAGCAACCCGAATCTGCAGAACATCCCGGTGCGCACCGCCTTCTCGCGGCGGATCCGCAAGGCCTTCCTGCCCCAGGAGGGCTGGCAGCTGATCTCCGCCGACTACTCCCAGATCGAACTCCGCATCCTCGCCCACCTCTCCGGCGAGGAGACCCTGGTGCAGGCCTACCGCACGGGGGATGACGTGCACGCGCTCACGGCCCGGCTGCTGCTCGATAAAGCACCCGGAGACACGGTGTCGCCCGAGGAACGCCGCCTGGGCAAGACCATCAACTTCGGGGTTGTGTATGGCATGGGCGCCCAACGCTTCGCCCGCGAGACGGGCGTCAGCCAGGCGGAGGCCAAGGACTTCCTGAGCCGCTACAAGCAGCGCTACCCCAGGGTGTTCGCCTTCCTGGAACTGCAGGAGCGGCTGGCGTTGAGCCAGGGTTTTGTGGAGACGATCCTGGGGCGGCGCCGGCCGTTCGCCTTCGATCCGGGGGGACTGGGGCGACTGCTCGGCAAGGAGCCGCTGGAGATCGATCTGGACGTGGCCCGACGCGCGGGGATGGAGGGGCAGCAGCTGCGGGCGGCGGCCAACGCACCGATCCAGGGCTCCAGTGCCGACATCATCAAGCTGGCGATGGTGCAGCTGCACCACAAGCTCAGCAGCGACGGCCTGCCGGCCCGGCTGCTGCTGCAGGTGCACGACGAACTGGTGCTGGAGGCCGCCCCCGAGGCCCTTGAAGCGGTGCTGACCCTCACCCGAACCACCATGGAGCACGCCGTGGAGCTGAGCGTGCCGCTGCTGGTGGAGACCGGCGTCGGCGCGGACTGGATGGAAGCGAAATAAGCCCGCTCGGGAGGGTCCCTTACGATCGCCGCAAGCAGTGTGTTCCCGAATGGCCCGAACCGCCCTGATCACCGGCATCACAGGCCAGGACGGCAGTTATCTGGCCGAGCTGCTGCTGGAGAAGGGCTACGCGGTGCATGGCATCAAGCGCCGAGCCAGCAGCTTCAACACCACCCGCATTGATCACCTCTACCAGGATCCGCATGAGAGCGATCCGCGGCTGGTGCTCCACTACGGCGACCTCACCGACAGCACCAACCTGATCCGGATCATCGAGCAGGTGCAGCCTGATGAGATCTACAACCTCGGTGCCCAGAGCCACGTGGCGGTGAGCTTCGAAGCACCCGAATACACAGCCAACAGTGATGCGCTCGGCACCCTGCGCATCCTGGAAGCTGTGCGGATGCTGGGGCTCACGGCGAAAACCCGCATCTATCAGGCCAGCACCAGTGAGTTGTATGGCCTCGTGCAGGAGATTCCCCAGAAGGAAACCACACCCTTCTACCCGCGCAGCCCTTACGGTGTCGCGAAACTTTATGCCTACTGGATCACGGTCAACTATCGTGAAGCCTACGGAATGTATGCCTGCAACGGCATCCTTTTTAACCATGAATCACCGCGTCGCGGTGAAACCTTTGTGACCCGCAAGATCACCCGTGGCCTCGCACGGATCGATGCCGGTCTTGAGCAGTGCTTATTCATGGGCAATCTTGATTCCCTGCGCGACTGGGGTCACGCCCGCGATTATGTGGAAATGCAGTGGCGGATGCTGCAGCAGGAGCAGCCACAGGATTTCGTGATCGCCACCGGACGTCAGGAGTCGGTGCGGCGGTTCATCGAGCTCACGGCCCTGGAGCTGGGCTGGGGAGCGATCAGCTGGGAGGGAGAAGGCCTCCACGAGCTGGGCAGGCGATCCACCGGCGATGTGGTGGTGCGGATCGACCCGCGCTACTTCCGCCCGGCTGAAGTGGAAACCCTGCTGGGCGATCCCACCAAGGCACGCGAGATGCTGGGCTGGACCCCCACCACCACCCTGGAGGAACTGGTGGCTGAGATGGTGGCGGCGGATCGGGAGGAAGCGGCTAAGGAAGCACTGCTGCGGCGCAAGGGTTTTCAGGTGGTGGGCTCCATGGAGAATCCCCCTACCAATCCGAGGGCGGTGGAACAGGCCCGCGGTGGAGTGGCCTGATGGATGGTGCAATCACGGGCAGCTTGCTTTCACCTGCGGATCGGATCTACGTGGCCGGCCATCGCGGCATGGCTGGCAGCGCCATCGGTCGTGCGCTGAAGCGAGCCGGCTATGGCGATCCCACAAAAGGGGGGGGTCTGCTCACCGCCAGCCGCCCAGCGCTTGATCTGCTGGATGGCGCCGCGGTGCAGCGTTGGTTTGCGGAGCAACAGCCCACGGTGGTGGTGCTGGCCGCCGCCAAGGTGGGAGGCATTCAAGCCAACAACAGCTATCCGGCCGATTTCCTGCTCGATAACCTCAAGATCCAGACCAACGTGATCGAAACAGCCTGGCGCAGCGGCGTGCGGCGCCTGCTGTTTCTTGGCAGCAGCTGCATCTACCCCAAATACGCCGAGCAACCGATCCGCGAAGAAGCGCTGCTCACCGGAGCGCTGGAACCCACGAATGCGTGGTATGCCATCGCCAAGATCGCCGGCATCAAGCTATGCGAAGCGCTGCGTCGCCAGCACGGCTTCGATGCGATCAGCCTGATGCCCACGAATCTGTACGGTCCAGGCGATAACTACCACCCGCAAAACAGCCACGTGCTGCCGGCCTTGATCCGCCGCTTCCACGACGCGAGCCTGCAGGCCGACCATGGGCTCGGCAGCACCGTGACCTGCTGGGGCACGGGCACGCCGCTGCGCGAATTCCTGCATGCCGATGACCTTGGTGAGGCCTGCGTGTTCGCACTTGAGCGCTGGGATCCAGCTGCGGCCGATGCCCCCTGCGGCCTGGGTCCGGCGGGAGAAGCCCTCGACCCTCTCACCTGCCTGAATGTGGGGACAGGGGTCGACCTGACGATCCGGGCGCTGGCGGAAGCGGTGGCCGAGGCCACGGACTTCCGGGGCGAGATCCTCTGGGACAGCACGAAACCGGATGGCACGCCGAAAAAACAGCTGGACGTGAGCCGGCTGGCAGGCCTGGGCTGGCGAGCCCGCATCCCCCTGGAGCAGGGACTGCGACAGGCGGTGGCGGCCTTTCGCCAGGAGCTCGGCGCGGGGGAGATGCGCAGCGCCTGAGCGAAGACCCCTTAGCTTCAGCAGAGCCATGCTTCGTTCATGACGCTGAGCCCGGAAGGCTTCGACCCGCACGACACCCTCCTGCCCGCAGAAGAACCCACGGCCGAATCCGGAACGCCGGCAGGGCGATCGCGGCGACGCCAAGCCCGCCGCGAGCTGTTTTGTCCTGCCCATCCCGATCAGCGGATCGAAGGCAACGGCCGCAAGTACTTTCTGCATCTGATCACCCCGGAACAACTGCGCCAGCGGGGGATGGCTGAGCGGCGCGCCAAGCTGGTGATCCAGTCCTATCCGGTGCTGGTGCTGAGCAGTGAGTGGCTGGAGGAGCTGTTCTGCCCCCAGTGCGGCACCAACCGCTGGTGTCATGTGCGCAAGCACGATCGGGTGCGGCATACCTTGCGCTGGGCGCCGCGGGAGCTCTGGGAGCAGGTGGCCCATGTCGATCCGCTGGTGCCCAACCCGAGTGTGGGGGAATTCACGCGGCGCCAGGCCCGCTCAGCCAGCCGTCGAAGGGATGGGCGGCGCCTGTTTGATCCAGGCCGCTGAGACACCTGGCGCCATGAGCAGGCGGCAGGCTGCTGATGAGCACAGGATTCCAGACTATTGTTTCCAAAAATTTATCGGCCTGTGAGCAGCACCAGCAGCAATGGGTCTCCACCCCCCACGCCACAGACCCTGCTGGTCAGCACTCCTGCCGGGATGGTTCCGTGGGGCGGGGGCAATGGCTCCGGCCAGGCCGCTGGATCCCCCGCCGGCGACGACGATGGCTATCAGCTCGGCAAGATTTTCAAGATCCTGCAACGGCGCCGTAGGGTCTTCATTGCCGTTTTCCTGCTGGTTTCAGCAGCCTCCACCACCTGGCTGGCTTATCAGCGGCTGATGCGCCCCGTGTACCAGGGCAGCTTCCGGATGCTGATCGTGGATCCGATCAGCCCGACAACCGGCGGATCCAGCGGAGGTGAAGGTGTGGAGGGAGCGATCGGCGCGGTGGCCCTGAACCGCAGCCGTCAGGATCTGCCCACCCTGATCCGGGTGCTCGAGAGCCCTGTTGTGCTCAAGACGGTGGTAGGCCAGCTGCAACAGGCGTGGCCCGGCCAGCCCATCCCCCGCATCCAGATCATGCGAGACCCGGGCAAGCCGGGGGAAGATCCTGCCAATGGGGTGCTCAAGGTCGAGGTGAGTGGCCGTGACCAGAGCCAGCTGCGCCGCAGCCTTGAGCTGCTCGAGACCAGCTATCTGGGCTGGTCGTTGCAGCAGCGGCGCGAGCGGCTGCAGGAAGCGGTGCGCTTCCTCGACGAGCAGGCACCCGATCTGGAGCGCAAGGCCAGTGTGCTGCGCGGCGAGGTGCAGGCCTTCCGGTTGCAGCACCGGCTGCTGATGCCCGAAACGGAAGCCGCCACCACCCGCGGGCAGGTGGACACACTTCGCAACCAGTTGATTGCCCAGCAAGCGGAGCTGAGTCGGCTGGAGCGACTGCGCGGCGACGTGGCCTCAGGGCGATTGGTGACCAGCGACTTCAGCAGCCAGTCCAACGATGGTTCCGGGGCCAGCAATGGCTCCGGTGGCACCAGCGTGTCGCTGACGGTGCCGAACCAGGCCGAACTGGCGGAACTGGCCAAACTCGACGGCCAGCTGGCTGAAGCCCGCTCTCGCTTCGTGCCCGGCACACCGCTGCTCACCCAGCTGGAGAGGGCACGCGCCAGCCTGATCCCACGCATTCAACGCAAGCAGCTGGAGGCGATCAGCGCCGCCCTCAGCCAGTACCAGAGCGGCATTCAGACCACCCAGCGGCAGATCGCGCTGCTGGAGAGTCGCTTTGACGGTCAACCCGCCCTGTTGCGCCAGTTCGGCGTGCTGGAGCAGAAGCTGCAGATGGCGGAGAGCAATCTCACCAGCTACCAAAGCGCCCGCGAGCAGTTCCAACTGGAAATCGCCCAGAACACCGCCCCCTGGAAGGTGATCTCCCCAGCCGAAGTGGGCTCGACTCCCGTGGAACCGGCCCTCGGCAGAGGACTGATGCGGGCCCTGCTGCTCGGTTTGGCAGCGGGCGCAGGCGCGGCCCTGCTGAGGGAACGGTTCGACCATGTCTTTCACACTCCCGGCGAAGTGCGGGACGACCTGGGCGAAAGCCTGCTGGGTCACGTGCCCTACATCAGCCTGTTCGAGGGGGTGCGCCAAGACAAGCGCTTCCTGCTCGAGGAGCTCGACAACCCTGGCACCAGCGGCAGTGCGGCCTACCAACGCTTCCACTATCAGGAAGCCTTCCGAAACCTGGCCACCAGCCTGCGGTTCCTGAACAGCGACCAGCCATTGCGTTCGATCGCATTGTCCTCCTCCCTGCCTTCAGAGGGGAAGAGCCTGGTGGTGATCCTGCTGGCCAAAACCCTTTCGGAACTGGGCCAGAAGGTGTTGCTGGTCGACGCGGACATGCGCAAGCCGCAGCTGCATCACCGGCTCGGGCTGGACAACCTCTCCGGTTTGAGCAACCTGTTGACCGACGAACTGACCGATTGGCAGTCGGTTGTGCATCAGGTGCCCGGCCACACAGACTGGGACGTGATCACGGCAGGGCGCACACCGCCCGACCCGCCGCGACTGCTCAGTTCCCAGCGCATGAGCCAGCTGGTGAGCAGCATCGCCGATTCCGGTCGTTACGACCTGGTGATTTACGACACACCTCCAGCACTGGGCCTGGCCGATGCCGCCCTGGTGGCGGAGCAGCTCGATGGTCTGATTGTGCTTGTGAGCCTGGGCAAGGTGGATCGCGATCTGCCCAAGGAGGCGATTCGCAGGATCCGCCAGGCCGGAGCTCCCGTGCTCGGGGTCGTGACCAATGCCCGCAACACCGGCGGAGACAATGAGGATCACGTTTACGGCTTCGGATACCGCTACCGCTATGGGTACGGCAATGGAGGCTACGGGTATGCGGGTTATGGCTATGGAGGCTATGCCAACGACCCCGCTATTGCCTATATGTACTATCGCAAGAAGAAGTCCTCCTCACTCGATGTGGAGTCCCAAAACGCGGATTCCCAAAATACGGAACTACAAAACAACGAACAGGTCTCCGCTGGTCGCAACGGAAACAGCAAACAGGGTGGGCTTGCTGCCCTGTTGCCGAACCGATCCAATCTGCGGCGGATTCGCCGCTCGATCACCCGCTGGCTGGATGGCTGACCCGCTGGCTGGCTGAAGGGCGGCGGTGTCACCAGGATCGACTCAAGCTGCGCCCCAGCACTTCACGCAGAGCCCGACTGCTGGAATCCAGGCCCTGGGCGGAGGGGAACCATTTCAGCGGATCGAGCAGCGGATCACCTGCCCATGTGCCACTGGCCTGAAAATCGACCGGGAATGGCTGCACCACCAGTCCCTGACGTTCAAACAATCGCCGGGCCCTCGGCATGTGAAAGGCGGAGGTGATCAGCAGGATGGTGCTGCGGCGGGGGAGGATCCGGGCAACCGCCACCGCCTCCTCGGCCGTGTTGCGCACCCGGCCGGTGGTGCGCAGTCGTGCGGCGGGCAGTCCGAGCGCAAGGGCGCGCTGCCGCAACACCTCTCCTTCCGGGGGCAGGTGGGGCTGGGTCGGCCACCAGCCCCCAGTGAAGATCAGCAGGGGCGAAGGGGAGCCGGCGGCGGCGATCCGTTGATCAGCTTCCAGCGCCGCGAAGAACCGATCGGCATCGTGCCATTCACTCAGCCGGGCCGGGCCGGGGGCGGGATGACGGCCTCCCCCCAGCACCACCACGGCGACCAGAGGATCGGATCTCTTGACGTCATCGAGAACGGCACTGGCGGTTTGACGCTGCTGCGGCCACTCAAGCCAGCGCCAGAGCAGCTCGGCGGTGAGTGGGGTACCGAACAGCCAGAGAATCGCAAAGGCGGCAATGCCGGGCCAGTGCAGCCGGCGCAGGGCTCCCCACACCAGCAGCAACAGAGACACCCCCAGCGGCAGCAGCAGCAGGGGCAACAGTTTGCTGAGCAGAAACCCCATGCGGTTTCAGCCGGTGACCACCATCGCCGCGGCCTTCTCGGGCTGCCATTCGGGCACGAGGCGGGCCAGCAGAGCGAGGGCTGCCGGCTGGTTGTGGGCGGCGAGCGCCGCGGCCAGGGAATCCAGCTGTGGCCAGAGCTGTTCGGGCGACAGGAAGGTTTCCCGGGCCCTGTAGATCAGGGGGTGCACCGTGGGCTCCGATTCCGCACCGATCAGCAGCTCCTCGTAGAGCTTCTCACCAGGGCGGAGACCGGTGCAGCGGATCTCAATATCGCCGTCAGGATGGAGGGAATCGCGCACGGTGAGGCCGCTGAGGGCCACCATCTGGCGAGCGAGGTCAAGGATGCGCACCGGCTCGCCCATGTCGAGCAGGAAACAGTCGCCGCCGTGGGCGAGCGCAGAGGCCTGCAGCACCAGCTGCACCGCCTCCGGGATGGTCATGAAGTAGCGGATGATGTCGGGGTGGGTGAGGGTGAGCGGCCCACCTGCGGCGATCTGCTGCCGGAACAGGGGCACCACCGAACCTGATGAACCGAGCACATTGCCGAAGCGCACCAGAGCGCACACCGGTGCGCGAGCGAGATGCCCATGCTGGTGAACCATCGCCTGGAGAACCAGCTCAGCCAGGCGTTTGGAGGCTCCCATCACATTGGTGGGGCGCACGGCTTTGTCGGTGGAGATCAGCAGGAACCGCTCCACACCATGGGCAAAGGCCGCATCCAGCAGGGTGCGGGTGCCGAACACGTTGTTGGCCAGGCCCACGAGCGGATTGGCTTCAACCAGCGGCACATGCTTGTAGGCCGCCGCATGGAAGATGCTGTGCACCCGCTGGCGCCGCAGCAGCTGATCGAGTAGGGCGCGATCGCCGACTGAACCAAGCACAGGCTCGATCGGGCAGGCCCCGCCGAGCTGGCGGCTGAGCTCCTGATGGATGGTGTACAGAGCGGGTTCGCTGCGCTCCAGCAACAGCAACCTGGCCGGTGCCTGGGCAATGATCTGGCGACAGAGTTCCGACCCGATCGAACCACCGGCACCGGTGACGAGCACACAACGCTCAGACGCGCTGGCGGCGACCAGCGCAGGATCGGCCGAAACGGGATCCCTGCCCAGCAGCTCCTCGATCGCAATCGGCCGCAGGGCATCGATGGGGCTGTGGCCCGCCGTGATCTCCAGCACGCTCGGCACCTGCAGCACAGGCAGACCGAACAGCTGAAGACGATCGACAATGCGACGGCGCTGGCTGCGGCTGATCGAGGGGATGGCCAGCAGGATCTGACTGGGCCGCTGCTGAGCGATCAGATCGGTGAGCCGCTCGGGGGAGTGCACGGGAATCCCATTGATTCGCCGGCCCCAGAGAGCCGGGTCATCGTCGAGAAAACCCACCACCCGATGGCTGGCGGCAAATCGCAGTGCCGCGGCCAGCTGCACGCCAGCTCCACCGGCCCCGTAGATCAGGGCACGCACCACTCGGGGGCGCCTGGCGTTCTGAACAGCCAGAAACAGATCGCGCAGCACCAGCCGCGCCAGCCCCGTGAAGCTGGTGAGCAGCAGCCAGAGCAGCAGCCAGCTGCTGCGGGGTGGGGCTGGCTGACCAAGCAGACGGTCGAGCCCGAACAGCACCAGCACCACCAGCAGGTTGCGCAGGGCCAGGCCATAGAACGCCTCGCTGCCGGCGTAGCGGGTGATGCCTTTGTACTGCCCGGTGAGGGCATAGAGCGGCGGGGCCACCAGCCAGGCGGCAACGAACAACCACCCGCTCTGCTGCAGCTGCTCAGGCCAGATCTCAGCGAGCCTGAGGGCAAAACTCAACCAGACCGCGAGGGGAACGAGCAGCAGATCGAGGCTGATCAGCAGCAGGCGCCTGCGCAGGGGAGCCTGGGCAAGTAGACCAGTAACAACAGTGTGCAGGGGCATCAGAGCGGTCTGCACTCCCGAGAGCCGGGACCGATGCGCAGCGCAGCTGGCTTGATGTTATCTGCAGCGGCCGGATTTCAGCCGTCAGCGGCAACCACAAAGGGCACGGCCACGCGTCGGTCGAGCCACAGTGCCACGAGCAGCTCCGCTGCCGCCAGGGGCAGAATCCAGCGCCAGCCGGCAACCAGCAAGGTGACCGCCAGAAGAGCGGTGCCGCCGATGTAGAGCCTGGCCACCCGGGCATGGGGCCAGCCAGCCTGATGGAGGCGCTGGAACAGATGGAGGCGATGGGCCTGGAACACAGACTGGCCAGCCAGCAGACGGCGCAGCACACACAGACAGGCATCGCCGAGCAGGGGTGTGGCAACCAGCAGCAATCCAAGGGCCTGGGGCCAGCTGGGAGCCTGAAGCACCACGCCGGCGAACACCGCCCCGAGAAACGTGCTGCCCACATCACCCATGAACACCTGGGCGGGGCTCCAGTTCCAGAGCAGAAACCCAACCAGGGCGCCCACCAGAGCCCAGAGCGACCACGGCGCCGCCAGATGCACGGCCGCGGCGCTGAGGGCCACCAGCATGGAGCCGGCCACCAGGCCATCGAGACCATCCATGAAGTTGGTGAAGTTGATCACCGCCGTGATGGCAACAAGCAGCAGGGCCGCCGTCGGCCCCAGCACCACCCAGCCCTGCGGCAGGCCAGCGGGCAGGGCCCTGGCCAATGGGCTCAGCAGGGCGATGCTCAGGGCCGTGGCCAGCTGCACGCCATAGCGCACTCCAGCGGGAAGGTTGTGACGGTCATCGAGGAAGCCCACCAGAGCGAGGGGCAGCAGCGCCAGCGGCATTGCGATCAGCGCCGCCGCGGCAGGGCCAGCTCCACCAGCCCCAGGCAGGATCGCCAGGGAACTGGCGGCAGCGGCAACCAGCACAAAGGCCACACCACCGCCGCGGGGGGTGGGGCGGCGATGGGAGCTGCGGGCGTTGGGCTGATCGAGCAGGCGGCGGCGCAGCTGGGGGATCAGGGCCCAGAGCAGCAGCCAGCTGGCCAGTGCCGAGCAGGGCAGCACCAGGGCGAACCATGGAAGCAGGGGCACGGGAGCAGGAAGGGCGGGGGAGAAGGGAAGCGGGAGACCGGCCGGATCAGGGGGTCGCCTGCAACGGGAATGGTTGCGCGGGCTGGGCCAGCAGCTGGTGGGCGGGGGTGAAGCCAGCCAGATCGGCCCCCATGCGCAGCACAGCCTCAAAGGCCTTGGGAGAGCGCAGCACCAGCGGAGCTGCCAACAGGATGAACAGGCGATTCGGAATCGGCAGCAGGCGGCAGCGGCGGGCAGGATCGCCGGGGGGCTGGCTCTGCTGCAGGGCCTCGAGCATGGCGCGGTAGCTCAGCACCACATCGCCGCCGATGGCAAGGCGCTCAGGCAGGGCGAGCGCAGACGCCTCCGCGCCGGAATCGGCGAGCTGGCGCGCCAGCTGCAGCGCCACAGCGGCGAGCTGACGGGCGTGAATCGGCTGGCGCAGGCCGGTGTGCTCCGGCAGGGGCAACAGGGGCAGGCGTCGCAGCAGCTGCAGCAGGCGGCTGAGGTTGCGGTCGGAGCAGGGGCCCACCTGGCCGTAGATCAGGGTGGGCTGGAGAATCCGGCAGGGCACCGCCAGGCGGCGACAGGTGCTGAGCAGCAGCTCTTCCGCACCGATCAGCCGTGCCACCAGCTGCCGATCGAAGCTGTTGGCGGCGTAGCGCTTGGTGCGGGCCGAGGAGGAGGAACAGGCGATCACGCCGCGCAGGCCGCGCAGCCGCTCGGGATGCTCACTGGCCAGCCGCTCAAGGAAGGGCGCCAGCAGCCAGATCGGTCCGAAACTGAGCCAGATCGCGGGCTGAGCTGGATCGCCAGCCGGCTGGAAGGCGGCCGGATCGCGGAAATCAGCGGGGTGGCGGCCCCCCAGCCCCGCTGCTCTGCACTGACCAGGCTTGTCATCAACAGCCTGGTCATGACCAGCCTGGCTGCGGGTGTAGCAATAGAGGGGCCAGCGCGGTTCGCTGCCAGCGGCCAGCAGACGCACAGCCTCGCCGGTTGGCGTGGCGGCGCCGAACAGATGCAGAGACCAATCCATCACGAGCGGCGATCCCGCCATGGAAGCCTTGACGGGGAACAGACCGGAACCAGGCTGGCCAGCCGCCGCAGGTAGCGGGCAACGAACGGACACCACCACAGGACCCCGAAAGCGCGGCGGTAGGCGCGGCGCACCTCCTGGAGGCGGCGCTGGGGCTGCTGACCGCTGATGCCGCCAGCGGCGATCTGCACCAGCTCCAGATCGAGGCACTGCACCCGCAGGGCGGTGGGGGTGCTGGAGCCGGGGCTGCGGAGTTGGAGGAAGCTGAGTTGGAGGAAGTAGTCGAGATCGGCGGCAAGCCGGAAATCCGGGGCGTAGCGGGCCAGGCGCTGACGGGCGCCTGGCCCGAAAAAGGTGGCCTGGTGGGGCGGAGTGGAGCCGAGCAGCAGGGCGCGGCGATAGGCCGCGGCCCCCAGCCGACCAGGCCCGTGAAAGCGGGTGACGCGGCCGGGGGCCCCGGTGGCGGCAGCCACGTAGCGACCGCGGCAGACCAGCAGATCGGGGGCCTCGGGACCGGCGGCCCGCAGGGCGGCGATGGCCTCCGCCAGGACGGTGGGAGCGGCGGCCCAGTCGTCGGAGCCCCAGAACAGCAGCCAGTCGGCCGAAGCGGCGGCGAAGCCCTGGTTCATCGCCCCGAAGATGCCGGGCTGATCCGGATCCTGCGCCAGCCAGCGGCAGCGCGGTTCAGCCGCGCAGCACTGCTCGAGCCAGCAACGATGCTCCGGGCAGGAGGGGCCATCGATGAACAGCAGCTGCCAGTGGGGCCAGCTCTGCTGCTGCAGCGACGCCAGCAGCCGGGGCAGCAGCTGGTGGGAATTGAGCGTTGGAACGATGATCAGCAGGGATGGAACCGGCCGGTCTGGGGGGGTGGACAGAGGAGCACCTCCTGCTGAAGGGAATGGGCAGATGGTCTGCAGAGCGTGGGGTGAGCGAGGCGTTGAGGCCTGCTAGCGCGCCGCCACCACCACCGCCGGATTGCCGCGCACGATCGCACCGGCAGGCACGCCGCCGCTCACCACAGCACCGAGGGCCACCACTGCAGCGGGGCCGATGCAGGTGCCGGGGGCCAGCACGGCGCGGGCGGCGATCCAGGCATCAGCGCCCACGGTGATCGCACCGGGCCGGAGGTCAAAGCCGGGCGAGCGGAAGTCGTGATTGCCGGTGCAGAGGTAGGCGCCCTGAGAGATGCACACGCGATCGCCCAGAGTGATCAGGGCGAGGTTGTCGAGCCAGGCGTCCTCCGCCAGCCAGCAGGCTTCACCCACCTGAAGCCGCCAGGGAAACTTGACGCGCAGACCGGGCTTGAGGCGGCAGCCGGGGCCGATACGGGCGCCGAAGGCACGCAGCAGCCACACCCGCCAGGCGGAGCCCGGCAACCAGCGACAAGCGAGCAGCGGTGAACCGAGGCAGAACCAGCAGCTGAGCACCAGCCGGGGGGCACCGGGTTGCCAGTCAGGCGGGAGGCGGTAGTGATCGAGTTGCTGAATCACGGCAGAGGGGCGCGGCAGGGTCAGCGGCTGGCCGCAGCGGTGGGCAGCTGCACGAACGCCGGCGGGGTGCCGCCAGCGAGGATCCAGGTGTAGAGCTGGCGCGTCTGCTCGGCCACCTGGGGCCAGCTGAACTGCTCGTGCACCAGGGCCTCACCGGCGGCGCCCATGGCGGCGCGCTCGGCTGGGCTGAGGGCGAACAGCTGCTCGAGCGCCACCACCAGGGCGGCAGGCTGCGGTGCAGCCGGCAGGGCGGCGCCGGCGCTGAAGGCCTGGGGCAGATTGCAGGCGTCGCTGAGCAGGCAGGGCAGGCGGTGGCCCATGGCCTCGAGGGCTGCCATGGGCAGTCCTTCGGAGAACGAGGGCAGCACAAAAGCGCTGGCGGCGTGAAGGATCGCGGTCTTGTCAGCACCGAAAGCCGGCGGCAGCACCAGCAGGCGCTGCAGCTCGCCCCGAGCCTGGGCGGCGGCCACCCTTCGGGCCAGGGCGCCCTCATCGCCGTAGCCCACCAGGGCGAGCCACCAGCCCGCCCGTCGGGCGGCGGCGGCCACAGCCTGCCAGGCGGCCAGCAGCGGAACGAGCCCCTTCTTGGCGTGAAAACGGCCAAGAAAGAGCAGCACCGGCTCGCCGCTGGGGATGGTGCCGGCCCAGGCGGGGGGCGGCTGGCGGTGCCCGGAAGCAACACTGGTGATCACGCCGTTGGGGATGACGGCGATCGGGGCCTGGGGCAGCAGGGTGCGGATGGCGGCGGCCTCGGCGGGACAGAGGGCGTGCAGACAGCGGGCCGAGGCCAGGGCGCGCCGCTCCCAGAGGTGCCACACCAGCTGTTTGCGGCGGCGGGAGATGGCCAGGGCACCGGCATCGAGCATGCCGTGGGGGGCGATCACCAGGGGGATGCCGGCGGCGACCAGGCGGGGAGCGCAGCGGGTGGGGCTGCGCCACAGCCCATGCAGATGCAGCAGCGGTGGCCTGACGGCGAGCAGGCCAGAAAGCAGTTGGTGATCGCGGCGCAGGGGCGGATAACGATCGGCCGTGAGCCAGCCGGCCTCAAGGCCGGCGGCCTGCTGGGCCTGGCGCAACCCGGCAACGGCGGTGGCGATGCCGCCATCGCGGGCATCGGCGGCATGGGAGAGGTGAATCACGCCGCCGGGATCAGGGCGGGGCGGCGACTGCCGGCGGCCGGCGGGCTCTTCCAGGCGATCAGGTTGAAGCCGTCCCACACCACCTGGTTGAACCCCTGGCCCCCGAGCAGGCCCCAGAGGCGGCCGAGCTGATCACCCAGCGCGGCATCGGCCTGGCTGGAGGCCTGCACTTCGAGATACACCAGCCGGGTCTGCATGCGGGCGAAAGGCATCAGGCAGGCGAGCTCGATGTCGTAACCCTCGCAATCGGAAAGGTACACATCCACCCGCGGGGAGATGGCCTGACGCAGCAGGCTCTCAGGCGTGAGGGCGGGCACGGAGATCGTCAACCAGTTGGGGCCATCAACCGGCTGGGGAGCGGCGACATGCTGCAGCCGGGCGATGCCCTGGCGGTAACTGCCGAGAGCGGTGTGCGGGTCGGGCAGCTGCATCGCCACGGTGCCGTCGTGGTCGCACACGGCCGCCTGGATGCAGCGCACCCGGCCCGCCAGAGCGGGGACGGCGCAATGGCGCTGGAGCTGCTCGAAATACACGGGCACGGGCTCGACCCGGGTGGCGCGGAGTGCGGGGTGACGCAGCAGCAGCGGCTGGAGCGGATCGACGAACACGCCATCGTTGGCGCCGATCTGCAGGGCGTGCAACGGTCCGGCCGCGGCGGCACCGTTGATCAGGGCCTGCAGCAGGCGGTGGGGCCTCGGTTTAAGCAGGGCGGCAAACATCACACGTTCAGCGCAGGGTCAGCGCACGGCGAGCTGCTGACGCAGCCAGCCCTTCAGGGGGGCAGGCAGGAGCCGGCGCAGACCGGCCGATCTGGCGATCGCCGGCGGATAGCTCCAGCCGTGGTGGTCGAGATCAAGGGCCTCGCGACCGCAGACGGGCAGGGTGGAGTGGCGCAGGGCGGCGTAGGCGCTGGCCATCGGCGCAAGGCCATGGTGCGCCAGGGCATCAGCCCGGGCCTGCCGGGAGTGCTGCAGCCACTGCTCATCGCTGAGGGTGAGGGCCTGCTCGATGGCGCGGCCGAGCGGGCGGCTACCGCGGGGGTCGATCAGAAAGCCATTGCGGCCCGACTGGATGTAGGTGTCGGTGACGCCATGGATGGCGCTGGTGATCGGCACACAGCCGCAGGCCATTGCCTCAAGGTTGGCGAGCAACTGGCCTTCGTAGTTCGACGGGGTGAGCAGATGGCGGTGCCGGCGCAGCTCCGCGGCGACGGCGACGGCATCGAGGCTGCCAAGGAAACGCACGGCCGCGGGGGAATCGGCCAGGGAGCGCTCGAGCGCGGCGCGGTCGGGCCCATCGCCCACCAGGGTGAGTTGCGATCCGGCCAGGGCGGGCCGGCGAAACGCCTCAGCGAGCTTGGCGGTGCCCTTGGCGGCGGCATCGAAGCGGCCCACGAACAGGAAGCTGCGGGGGGGCGGCAGGGAGGCGGCAGGCGGGGCCTCGAACCAGGCGGGGGGCAGACCGGTGGGAATGACGGTGATGCGGCCGGCGAGGCGCCGGTCGCGGCGCTGCAGATCGGCGGCGATGCGCGGCGACACGGCCACGTAGTGGCTGAGCCAGGGCCGGTAGGCCAGCGCAGGCCTGTAAGTGCCGGGGGTGATGTTGTGCACCAGGGCCACCACTGGGATCGAGGCGGGGATGTAGCGGCAGAGATTGGTGAGAAAGGGGGAGGAGAGAATGTTCAGGTAGACCACCGCCGGGTTGAGAGCGGCGATGCGCTCCAGGCAACGCCGCGCCGCCGCTGGCTCGGATCGGTCGGCGCTGGGGGGGTGGGACGCTTCGTTGAACAGCAGCAGCTCATCGCCCAGCAGGGCCAGGGCGGCATGGAGGCTGCGGAACACCGTGTTTGTGCCACCGGTGTGGGGATGGAGGCAGAACAGCTGCACGGCCGGGCCGCTCACCACCCCGGCGCCGCCGGCAGGCGGCGGGCGTAGTGGCGGTAGAGCAGAAACAGGGGGAGCACCGTGAAGCTGAAGAGCATCACCACCTGGGCGAGGTAGCCGCGGCTGATCACCACATAGAGATAGGAGGCGGTGAGCAGATAGATCACCTGGGCCAGGGGCTCATCCTGACGCCAGAGAAACCATGTCCAGAGGCGGCGCAGCAGGTGGCCGAGCAGAGCGCTGAGGGCCACGACAGACCACCAGCCGAACATGATGTAGTACTCGGCGTAATTGAGGAAGGCAGCGCCCCGGTAATGCTTGCGGCCGTAGAGCAGGAAGTGATGAATAAAGTTATATTCACCTTTCGGCTTACCTGGAAAAAGGGTGCGTGGAATCGGGAAGAAGAGCGTGTTCACCAAGGGCTCGAATCCGACGAAATAGGGCACGTCTGTGGCGGCCTGCTCGATCACACCCGCCGTGGTGAAGAACACCGCCGCTTCACCGAAACCGGCATCAAACAGTTCCCCGGTCTGCAGCCCCTCGATCCGCTCCAGATCGAGGCCGCGTCCATAGCTGCGGGTGAGGCCGATGATGCCGTTGAGCAGAATGAAGCCAGCCAGAAACAGGGCCAGCCAGCGAAGCGAGGGGCGACGGCGGCGGGCCATGAACCAGAGCAGGATCAGGGGGATGACAAGCAGCACCAGGCGGTAGCGGAAGCCGAGGCTCACGTAGATCCCTACCGCGGCAAGCAACCAGAGCAGCAGGGCCGTGCCATGCCTGCGCTGGCGCAGCCAGGCGGCCATCATCAGGCAGAGGCCGGGGATGAGCAGGTTGACCGCATAGTTGAAGTAGTTCGCCAGGGCACCCACATCGGCAAGCTGCTCGCCGAACCCCCCGTCGGTGAGCTCCCGGGCCGCAAAGGGGTTGATCAGGGCCAGCACGCGGCTGCCGGTGACCAGGGTGAACATCACCAGGCCAACCTGGCAGAGGCGCAGGCCGAGGCGGTGGAGACGCTCAGGCTCAGCGGTGAGGATCAGGCGCCGGGGCGGGCGACGGGGGTAGGCGGCATAGAAGCCGAACAGCAGGGAGGCGTAGGAGACCAGGGCGCCGGCCCAGCCCCAGATCAGCAGGCCCCGATGCTCCAGGGCGCGGTACACGGTGCCGTCGGGGATGCCGAGAGCCCTGATCGGGCCGATCACCACGTAGTAGAGCAGGATTGCCGCCACAAACAGGGTGGGGCGGTAGAGGCCTGTCCAGGAGCGGGTGCGGAGACCCTGGGCCACCTCGGCACCCATCAGGGCCACCAGGGCGGCCACCAGCAGCAGCTCGGTGGGGTTGAGCGCGGCAAGACCGTTCATGGGCGGCGGCTGAGCAGCCGGGCGGCCAGGGTCGCACGGCGGGAGAAGCGCGGCTGCCGGCTGGCGTGCTGCACAGCCTGCTGCAGACCGGCGGCAAAGCCGGCGGGGCTGAAGGGCTCCAGGCGGGCCTGCGCCGCGGCGACCATGCTGGCGCGGGCGGCAGGACTCTGACGCTCAGCGGCGTGCATCAGGGCGGAGAGCGCGGCGGGATCGTGGGGATCAAAGCACCAGCCGCTCACAGGGTGTTCGATCAGGTCGGCGGTGCAACCGCAGGCGCTGCTCACCAGGCAGGGCAGGCCGGCGGCGATGGCCTCGTTCACCACCAGGCCCCACTGATCGCTGTTGCTGGCCAGCACGAACGCCTGCGCCTGGCCGTAGAGACGGCCAAGCGGCTCCAGCTGACAGAAGGGCAGCTGCTGAACCCGCTTGGGATCGGGCAGGGCGGTGATCTGGGCCTGGATGGCGGGGGCGAGGGGGCCGCCTCCCACCAGGCGCAGACCCCAGCGCCCGCCTTGCTGCTGGTAAGCGCCATAGGCGGCCAGGAGAGTGTGGTGGTTCTTCTTGGCCACCAACCGGCTGACGCAGAGGAAATGGGGGTGATCGGCCGGGGGAGCCTGGGCAGCGGCTCTGCCGAAGAACGCATTGTCGACCACGTCCCAGGGTTGAAAGATGGCTTCACGCGGCAGGCCGAGGTGCTCGAGGTAGGCGCGGCTCTCACTGCCGGCCACGAGCGCACTGGCGTAGCCACGCAGCAGCTGGCGCTTGAGCCACTCCTGGGCTGGAGAGCGGGGGGCATCGCGCTGGCGGCTGTCACTCACGATCACCAGGGGGATGCGCTGCCGGTGGGCGGCCAGCAGCAGGCGCTGATAGGCGCGATCAGCCCAGCCCACGCTCACGATCACCGCCGGTGTGCGGTGCTGCAGCAGATGCCGCAACTGATGATCGAGCGAGGCGAGCGGCGGATCAGCCTCCGGCAGGTGGTGGCCGGCGAGCTGGTGGATCGGGTAGGCGGCATCGGGCTGAAAGCACCAGGGGTACTCCGCGGAGGCCGGCCTGGTTTCGAGCACCTCCAGCGGCATATGGCGGGCCGCTTCCGCAAACCGGGCGTGGTGATAGGGCCCGACCCGGTGCAACGCCAGCAACAGGGTCATCGCTGCGTCACACCCAGGGCAGCGAGCAGGCGTTCGCCGTAGCGGGCCCAGGTGTAATCGCGAGCACGGCGACGGGCTGCCGCGCTGAGGCGGTCCCGCAGGGGCCGATCTTCAAGGATCTGCTGGATGCGGTTTGCCAAAGCGAGTGGATCGCGGATCGGCACCAGAAACCCCTCCACCTGATCACGCACCAGTGACCCGCAGTTAGGCGTTGTGATCACCGGCACACCACAGGCCATCGCTTCGAGGTGAACCAGAGCAAAGGCATCCGCCAGGGTGGGGAGAACGAACAGATCAGCGCGGCGGAACTCCTCCTGCACCTGGCTGCGCGGCACCTGCCCCAGGTAGGTGGGTCCGGCGAACAGGGGGTGCGACACATCAACCAGCGGCGGGCCGGCAACCCGGCATTCAAAGGCGACGCCCCGGCTGCTCAGCACCCTGCAGGCTTCGGCGAGCACATGATTGCCTTTTCGCAATCCCACCTGTCCGACAAACAGGATGCGGCCAGGCGAAGGTTCAGGTCTGCAGTCAAACCAATGCTCGGGAATGCCGTAGGGCACCAGGGTGATTCGGGCTGGATCACAACCCAGCGCAATCGAGGTCTGCCGGCAATAGTCGGAAGGAACCAGCACTTGATGGGCCAAAGCCCACTTGCGTTGATCACGCTCAATCCCCGCCTCCACCTGATCCTCAGGATCTCCTTCACAGGGCACATCGGGATAGCGGCGATGCTCTTCCTGCAGGATGCGACCAACATCAGCGCCAATAAACAACTCATGCACCACATGCAAACCACGATCACGAGCCCTCGTCACCAGATCGAGGTCGTTGTTGATGATGGTGGTGTATAGAGCGTTGGCGCCAGCGAACCCTTCCTGTTCGGCCCGTTGCATCAGCAACGCTTCCGAACGAGCCGGAGCTCGAAGATAAGCAAGAGCGGCGAGCGGATGATCACGTACCAACCGACGGGGAAGCTCCGGCGGCAGCCGGCGCCCCAACAGACGTTTGAGGGGCTTGGGTTGCCAACCCGCAGGGCAGAGGGAATCCAGCAGCTGCAGCGGCCGATGGTTGGCATGCAGATCGGTGTAGAAACCAGCCAGCGCACCGGCACGGGCCAGCAGCGCTGGCACGGCGTAGTGCATGCGCGCACCAGGCTGGAGTACGGCGTAACGGAGGTGACTCACAGGCGGCATTCAAAACCAATGTTGTTGGAATCGCGCCAGGTGCTCAATCCCATGGCGGGCGTAGAGCTGGCGAACGCTGCCGCTTGGCCATGGCAGCCCTCCGGTGCTGTGGTGGAAGGCGAGCGGCCAGGAGAGCGGGAGTGGAATCGACGTTCGACCAACTGCCAGGCGTGCAGAGGCCGCAGCCAAACTGAACGTTCAGGCTTGAGGGAATCTCTGGCTCAGGTGAGGATTTGCATCAACTGGTCCACAGCCGCATCCCAGCTGAACTCGCGCCAGCGCGGCGCTAATGCGGCCCGCCAGGCCAGATAGCCCTCATAGGGGTTGAGCCGCCCGGCAATCCAGTCGGCCACCTGGGCTGGGCTGGGGTGGGCGGCAAACAGCTGGCCGCAGCCGCTGTCGGGCAGGGTGGAGGCGATGCCGCCCACGGCATGGGTGAGCACCGGCACGCCCAGGCGCAGGCATTCGAGATTGGAGCGCGGTGAGGCTTCGGCCTCAGAAAACAGAGTGCCGAAATGCCAGCTGCGCAGCTCGGCCACGAAGCGGGCGGTGTGAGCCTGCTTGTTGATGAAGCCGAGGGGCTGGAGGGCCGGATGGGCTGGCAGCTGGGCGGGGGCGGGGCCGATGGCGCGGATCAGGGTGGGGATGCCGCGCTGCTGGAGGGCATCGGCCAGCTCAAGCAAAAAAGGCCCTCCCTTGCGCTGCCACTCCTTGCCGAGAAAGCCAAGCCGCAGCGGCTGGCTGGCGGAGGGGGGTGGCGGGGGAAGCGCTGCAGAGAGCTGGGCCAGCTGGCCCTCATCGAGGTTGGCCCCGCCCGGCACCACATGCACCTTGGCGGGATCGATGCCGTAGTCGTTGATCACCGAATCGGCGGCCCACTGGGCCATGCAGATCACGGCACCCGCCTGGCTGTAGGCCTGTCGCTCCCGCTCCAGCACCTGGCGGCGGTAGGCCGGCGCCAGGCGCTCGCCACTGCCATAGTCGGCAAACACCTGCTGGGTGGTGGCGTCGATGTAGTAATCGACCCTCCAGGCCGGCGGCCATGGAACACCCGGCAAGAGCGGGAAGTGGCTGAGCAGGGCCAGGGGCTGATCCGGTGCGAGCCGGGCCTGGGCCAGCAACGCCCGGGTGAAGCTGCGGCTGTACTGAAAGCCGCCGGCCTTGCCGGTGGTCAGCGCTTGCTTGAGGTTCCAGAGCCGGCCGCGGCGGCTGAGCCGCTGAGGCTGAAGGGGCAGGCCACCCTGGAAGAATCCTTCCTTCATGCCGGCCTGGAGCAGGAAGTAGGGGATGTTGCTCCAGGTGGCCAGATCGGTGGCGTCGCCGTTGCAGAGCAACAGCCTGGTGGAAGCCGCTTGAACCTGGGACGCCGTCATGCCCTCAGCAACTGAAACCAGTGTGCCGCGGTCTGATCGATGGCGTAGGTGCTGGCGTGGGCCGTTGCCCTGCGGGAGAGCGACAGCCGAGCCGGCTGCGAGCACATCAACTGCTGGAGAGCAGCGCTCCAGGCATCGACATCTGCAGCTGGCAGCAGATCACCAGCGGCGCCATCCCTGAGCACCTCCCTGCAGGCCGGCACATCACTGGCGATCACCGGCAGCCCCGCGGCCATCGCCTCAATCAACACAATTCCAAAACCCTCGGCCGCAGTGGTGGAGAACGCAAACAGATCGGCCTGGCCCAGCAGCTCGGGGATGTCGCTGCGGCGGCCAAGGAACACCTCGGCAGAATCCAGGCCCAGCTCAGCGGCGAGTGTTTCCAGCCGCTGCCGATCGGGGCCTTCGCCCACCAGCTGCAGCTGCCACCCGGGCTGGCGAGCTGCAGCAAAGGCCCTCAGCAGGGTGGTCTGATCCTTGATCGGATCGAGCCGGGCCACCATCAGCACCCGGCAGGCGTCAGCAGGGGGGCGAAGGGCACGAGCGGCGGCGGCACGCTCAGCGATGGCGTGCACATCGCAGCCATTGGGGATCACCGGGCCAAGCCGCAAGCCGCGGGGAAGGGGCTGCAGCGATTGCACAATCGCCTGGGTGCAGGGCACGGCGACCACACCCAGCCGCTGAAACCAGCGCAGCAGGCGGTGCCAGGTGCGCTGACCAGCAAGACCGGTGGGAGCGGTGTTCTGAACGGCCACCGCCAGCCGCCCCACGCCTGCCAGGCGAGCGCCCAGGGCCAACCAGAGCATGGGCCGGTTGCAGGGATAAATCAGCAGGGCATCGGGCCGGCGCTGCCGGCACAACCGGAAGCTGCGCCAGGCCAGTGTGAGCCCATCACTGAGGCGCCATTGATGCACTGCGGTGAGCTGGCCGTCTCGCTCCAGGGCAGCGAAGGCAGCAGCCTGCTCCTGAACCTGGCAATTGGCGTTGAGCAGCTCAGCCTGAACTCCGGCCGGACTGTGGGCAATCAATTGCAGTGCCAACGCTTCGATCCCGGCAGCATGCAGGCCGTTGAGCACATGGAGGATTCGCATCAAC